>JAPSIU010000083.1 GCA_031178565.1 Leucobacter sp.
CAGCGAGGATCGCGCGGTTCTGCGCCTCGTCGAAACGGTGCAGCACGTGGGTGAGCAGCACGAGGTCGTGTTCACCCCCGGGCTCGGTCGATTCGGTCGGGCCCTCCTCGACCGTGACACGATCCGCGAGCCCCGCCTGCGCGGCGGCCTCCGCGATCCCGCCGCTCATCTCGGGCGCGTACACGAAGCGCGTGGTGAGTTCGGGGTTCTGCTGCATCGCGACGATCGAGAATCCGGCGGCGAGGCCTCCGAAGTCGAGGGCGCTGCGGTAGCCGGAGAAGTCGAACGCCTCTCCGAACTGCTCGGCGTGCAGCGCGTTGTACGTCATGACCCCGTTCAGGAAGAACTCCCAGCCCGCCTCGTCGAGATCGAGGGTGCCGGCCTCATCGGTGTCGACGGTGGAGTCGTAGCCGAGCCACTGCTTGTAACTGATGTCTCCGAGGAATGCGACGAACGGCGTGAGGTCGATCTCGCCCGTACCCGAGAGGTACTTCTCCGCGTCGGGCGCGAGCGAGTAGCGGCCGTTCTCCCGGCCGAGCAGGCCGAGCGAGTTCATCGCGTCGGCGAGCGTGCGGACCTGGCGCTCGGCGCGCCGGGTCGCCGCTGCGAGCTCCGCGACGTCGCGCGGCCCGTCGGCGAGGGCCTTGAAGAGGCCGATCCGGCTCGCGGCGTCGAGCTGCTTGGCGCCCATGAAGCCGATGGCGATGTCGACGATGCGTTCGGGGGTGGTGGTCATGAACTCGTCCTCACGATTTCAGCCGCCCGCGGCGCGGAACGGCGATGTCCGGATGGTGGCCTGCGGGAAACTCTACAATCGTAGAAGAATAAAGTCCAGCCGCCCTCGGGTTTATTTTCTACTATCATAGAAAAACAGACACCAGTGCTTCCGCCGCCGCTCACCGCCGAAAGGACGAGCCATGCTTCTCGCCGCACACCGCTTCCCCGCCGAGGATTCCGCGGCGCCGCCGATCGTCCTGCTGCACGGATTCGCCTCGAGCTCCGCGGAGGACTTCCCCTCCGCGGCCTGGGAGGACGCGCTCCGGAGGGCCGGCCGGTCCGCGATCGCGGTCGACCTTCCCGGCCACGGCGAGAGCCCCGCCATCGCCTCCGCAGAGCAGGCGATGACGTCGGCGGTCGTGGCGGCGATCCTCGAGACCCTCGCGGGCGTCGCCCCCGCTCGCAGCGAGTTCGACGTGATCGCCTACTCGCTCGGCGCGCGCATCGCGTGGGAGCTGCCCGGGGCCTCGTCGCGGATCCGCCGCGTCGTGCTCGGCGGCCTCAGCCCCCGCGAGCCCTTCGCGTCGGTGGATCCCGCCGAACTCGACGCCGCACTCGGGGGCGCCGAACCCGCGAACCCGCTCGTCGGCATGATGGCCGGCATGATCTCGGCGCCCGACCGCGACACCGCCTCGCTCGCGCGGCTCATTCCGGGACTCGCCTCGGAGCCGTTCGCCCCGGAGTCGGGCGGACCCCGCGTACCGACGCTGCTGGTCGCGGGAAGCGAAGACGGGATGACCGAGGGGATCGACACTCTGGCCGACACGCTCCCCCGAGCCTCCCTCGTCCGGGTGCCGGGCGATCACCGAGGCGCGCTCGACAGCCCCGAGTTCCGCGACGCGGCACTCGGCTTCCTCGCCTGACCGCTGGTGGGCTACGACGCCGACGGCTCCCAGACGCCGTCGGCGCGCACCTCGCGGTCGAGCCAGAGCTCCGCGGTCGCCTCGCGCAGGCGTTCGGCGCCCACACACTCGAGCAGTCCGATCGAGCCGAGGTTGTCCTCGAACTGCTCGACGCTCGACGCCCCGAACAGCACGTTCGCGGTCGCCGGATTCGCCAGGCAGAACGCGAGGCCGAGCTGCGCGGGCGTCGCGTCGAACGAGGCCGCGATCTCCGCGACGCGCGGGTAGGCCTCGGCGATCCGCTCGCGGATCCCTCCGACGTCCGCACCGATCTTACGGCTCGGATTGAGCTTGCCCACGAGGATCCCGCCCTCGAAGGCGTCGGAGGCCTGCAGCGCGAGCGTCCCCTCGCGGAACCACCTGCCGTAGAACTCCCCCTCGGCCATGCTGCGCCGCACCAGACCGTACTTGAGCTGCGCGAAGCTCGGCGGGGTGAGCCCCTCGTCGGCGGCGGTCTCGAGGGCGAGCTGCAGCGACGCCGCGGGCCAGTTGTTCACTCCCCAGCTCGTGAAGCGTCCCGCGGCGATCTCCGCCTGCACATCGCGCACGACCCGGGCGATATCGATGTCGCCCATGAAGTCGCCGACCACGACCGTGTCGAACGCCTCCGGCCCGCCGCTGCCGGCACCGAGGCGTTCGAGCGACACTCGCATCTGGTCCGCGAAGCCGGTCTGCGGGTACTCCCACAACCAGAGCTTCCCGCAGAGCAGGTACTCGGATCGTGCGAGCCCGAGCTCGCGGATCGCCTCCCCGAAGAGCAGATCGGTTCGGGAGGCTTCCGCGTGCGGGCCCATGTTGTAGTAGGCGACGTCGAAGAACGCCGATCCGGCGCCCACCGCGCGATCGATGAGCGCCAGGCGGGCCTCGGGATCCATGCGATCCCAGATGTTCCACGAGCCGAGGGCGAAGACCGGCACCTCGGGACCGCCCGGTCCGAGCCGGCGGGTCGGTACGGTTCCTGAGAAAGTCACGGCTGCCTCCTTGCGAACGGTGCCCGCTGCTGCGCTGCACCGCTGCGGGCGCCGATGCGAACGATTCGCACCGGTGATTTATTTTCTACGATCGTATAATATCAGGTGAATGCGGTTCCGCATCCGCAGGAACCCGGAAGACGAAGGAGTCCAGTGACCTCGCACATCTCCCCCTCACGCACCGCGCTCATCACCGGAGGCGCGGGCGGCATCGGGCGGGGCATCGCCCGCGCCTTCATCGAAGCCGGCCACCGGGTCGTGCTCGCCGACCGCGACGCGGAGTCCGTCGGAGCCGCGGCGCGGGAGCTCGGCGCCGCCTCGATCGCACTCGACATCACCGACGCCGGAGCGGTCGAAGCGGCGTTCGCGGAACTCGCGACCGACGGCGGAGTCGACGTACTCGTCAACAATGCCGGCATCCTCTCGGTCCACGGCTCAGTCACGGAACTCGCCCCGGACTCGTACCGCTCGATCCTCGAAGTGAACGTCGTCGGCACCTTCATCGTCACCCAGGCCTTCGCGGCGCATCGGATCGCAGCGGGGGGCGGCGGCTCGATCGTCAACATCTCATCGATCGGCGGTCGCCAGCCGACCCCCGGCATGGGCGCCTACGAATCGAGCAAGGCCGCCGTGGACTCCGTGACGCGCTGGGCCGCGATCGAGCTCGCGACCCACGGGATCCGCGTGAACGCGGTCGCCCCGGGACCCGTGCTCACACCCATGCTGCAGGCCGGCATGCCGGAGGGCTCGCCCGCCCGCGAGGCGTGGGCGCGCAGGATCCCGCTCGGGGACCTCGCGAGGGTGGCCGACATCGCGCCGGCGGTGGTGTTCCTCGCGGGAGACGGCGCCGCGCACATCACCGGCGTGAGCCTCGCGGTCGACGGCGGCCAGTTGCTCACCTGAGTCCCGCGGCGCCGGTAGCATTGACCCCGATGGGCACATCCTCTCAGCATCACACGGGGCCCCTCGACGGGCCGAGTCATCTCCGCGAGCACGGCGGTATCGCCCTCCGCGGCGGCATGTCCGAGCCGTTCCGACGATGGCGCGGGAAACGGCGGGGCGCACTGGTCGCGGCGCTCGTCATCGCGGGTCTCGGCGTCGTCGTCGCGGCGGCCGGCGCGACGCTGCGCGCGGTCGGAGCGTGGGCCGCCCTGATCCCCCTCGGCGCCCTCCTCGTCTTCGTCGGACTCACGATGGCCGGCCTCCTCGCACTCGTCGCCGGCACGCATCGATTCCGACTGGTCGCCGAGAGCCAACCGGTCGTGCTCGATCAGCACGGGATCCGGCTGCGCGGCATCGGCCCGATCCCCTGGGGCCACGTGGGCCCGCCCGAGTACCGGCGGATCTTCACCAAGAACGACGTCAGCGGCAGGTGCGCCGTCATGCCGCTCACCGCGCAGGGCCACGCCACCGTCAACGAGCACTTCGCGCCGTGGGCGCTGCTCGTCGGGCCGAAGCCCTATCTTCGACCCGATGTGCCCTATCTGCTGCTCCCGGGGGTCGAAGGTCTCGCGGAGGACGAGGTCGTGCGCCTGTTCGCGACGGCCTACGACATGTTCGGAGGGCAGCCCGGCGCCGCCTCCGACGCGTGACTACGCACCCTCCTGAGGATCCGCCTCGATCCCGGCCTCTCGCGCCAGCGCACTGACGACACCCGCGAGTCGCAGATCCCGTTCCGTCACGGCTCCCGCGTCGTGGCTCGTCAGCCGCACGTCGAGGTGCGGGTACGTGAGGGTGAGGTCGGGGTGGTGGTTCGCCTCCTCGGCGGCCTCGCCGATGCGCTGGGTGAGCGCCAGGCCGGTGGCGAAGTCCCGCGTGAGGTAGCGCGCCCGGATCGCGTCGCCCTCGGGGTGCCAGTCGCCCAGTCCCGCTTCGCGGAGCGCGTCGGCGAGTCGTGTTCCCGTGTATCCAGTCATGTCCGCATCCTACGAAGGTGCGCGGCATCTGTGAACCCCCTGGCGCCGGGGCCGCATTTCGGCTCCACGGCGCACTTCGGCTCAGACCCGTGGGGCCCGCACCCGTTCGAAGACGACGCGCCCGTCGAGCACGGTGAGATCGACCGCCACACCGGGCAACCCGGCGGCGCCGGCCTCGAAGGGATCCCGCTCCAGCACGGCGAGGTCGGCCGCCTTGCCGACCTCGACGGTCCCCTTCCACGACGCCGCCCGATCCTGCTCGGCCGGCACCGCGGTGTAGCACCGCAGCAGTTCGTGCAGACGGGCGCGCGCGGAGCCGGCATCGACCGGCCCGCCCATGCGGACGATGCGCGCCTCGGCATCCGCGATCCCGCGCCGCCAGTCGAAGCCGAGCACCGGCGCGTCCGATGACAGCACGAGCACCCCCTCGTCCAGCGCGGCGCGGAGCGGCCAGGCCTCACCCGCGACGGACGGACCCATCATCGCTTCGAGCCAATCGGACGCCGCGGCGGCGATGCCGGACTGCGTGTTGAGCCAGATCCCGAGCTCCGCCATCCTCCGCAGTTGGGCGGGCGTGACGAGGTCGCCGTGGATCACCACGTGCCCGAGTTCACGAGCGGGCCGCGCCCCCGGCTCCGCCTCGGCCTCGGCGATCGCGTCGATCACGAGCTGGACGGTGCGATCCCCCGTGGCGTGGATCCCGAGTTGCAGCCCGGCGCGGTGCACCGCCCCGACCAGTTCGGCGAGGCCCGCCGCCTTCTGCTCGACGGTGTCGCCGCGAAGCAGCAGATCGCCGTGGGTGCCGTCATCGTAGGCGTGCGCGGTCCACGCCTGGCGCGAGAGAGGGATGAGGTCGCCGAAGATCTTCACGCCCGGGACATTGAGCCAGGCGGGATCGGGCTCCGGCTCGGCGCGGCGGCGCTCCTCGATCCCCGCGAGCACGGTCTCGAGGTCGCTCGGGCCGTCGAGCACCCCGTACAGCGCGAGCAGCGTGACCCGCTGCAGCAGATTCCCCGACGCGGCGAGTTCGCGGTAGACGTCGAGCACCTCGCTGTGAAAGCAGCCGGTCTCCCCGTCATCCTCCCCCGGACCGATGCCCGGTTCGGTGTAGCTCGTGATGCCGAGTTCGGTCAGCAGTCGACCGGCGCGGAGGATCGCCTCGCGCCGCTCGGCCCGGTCCGCCGCGAGCACACCGCCGGGGCGCGCCTCCGGTCCCGGACCGTCCGCCCCCGAAGCCTCCGGTTCGGGATCCGCCGCACCGAAGAGCGTGTGCGGCCACCGCGCCCCGAGCCAGGCTCCGTGCAGATGGGAGTCGTTGACGCCCGGCAGCACGGCCCGGCCGTCGAGGTCGATGACACGCGTGGCGCCGTCGATCATCGCGTCGATCTCCGCGCATCCGCCCACCGCGACGATGCGGCCGTCCGAGACCGCGACCGCCTCCGCCCGGGTGCCCGCCGGGTCCATGACGAGCACGGGCCCGCCGCGCAGCACGAGATCCGCGCGGTTCCGGGGCGCGTCGGCGCGCGGGTTCCGGGGCGCGTCAGCGCTCGTTCGTGTCATAGTCCGACTCCGCCTCACTGGGTTGCTCCTGGAACGGTGCCCCGGGTGCTCCGCAGATGCGGGCTTCACCTTAAGGTCAACGTATGTAGAATAAACCACATACCCCGCGTCCCGGCAACGACGCCGTGCCGGACGCCCCCGGAATGGAGCACTCGATGACGATCCCCGAATCCACCCTCGCCGCAGTGCTGACCGCGCACGGCGAACCGCTCGAGGTGCAGCGGATCCCGCTGCCCGACGCGGTCGAGCCGGGGGGCGCGCTCGTGCGCATCACCTGCACCACGCTCTGCGGCACCGACATCGAGATCTGGGCCGGGAAGATGAGCTTCCCGGGCATGCTCCCGATGGTGCTCGGGCACGAGATGGTCGGCGAGGTCCTGGCGGTCGGCGAGGGGACCGTCGACGCGCTCGGCGAGCCCGTGCGCGTCGGCGACCGCCTCGGCTGGTCGGAGTCCGTCTGCGGTCGATGCTTCGGCTGCACGGTGCTGCGGCAGCCCGTCGCCTGCGCCCACCGCGGCTACGGATTCCTGCAGCGCTCCGACGTGCCCCCGTACGCGACCGCGGGACTCGCCGAGTACGCGTACGTGACACCCGGAGCGCAGAAACTGCGCCTCCCCGCCGAGGTCAAAGATACCTGGGCCTCCGCCGCAGGCTGCGCGGCGAAGACCGTGCTGCGCGCGTTCGACCGAGCGGGCGGCGTCCGGCCCGGCTCCCGCGTCGTCGTGCAGGGCTCGGGCGCACTCGGCCTCTTCGCCACCGCGGTCGCGAGCATCTCCGGAGCGGGCGCGGTCATCACGGTCGGCGCTCCGGCCTCTCGGCTCTCGCTGGCCGAGCGCTTCGGCGCGACCGGCACCGTCGACATCGCGGACGGATCCGACACGACGATCGCACGCGTCATGGAGCTCACGAACGGCCGGGGCGCGGACCTCGTGCTCGACTTCGCCGGCGCGCCGAGCGTCGGCCCGGAGGCGATCGCCATGGCTGCTCAACGCGGCACCGTCGCGGTCGTGGGATCCACGGGCCCCGCGGGCGACGCCTTCCCGCTGTCGGAGATCATGCGCAAGGAGCTCACGGTGGTCGGATCCCTCAACGGAGACGTCTCCGACTACTACCGCTCGATCGAGTTCTTCCGCGACTTCGCCGACCGCTTCCCCTGGGACGACCTCTTCTCCGCTCCCTGCGGCCTCGAGCAGGCCTCCGAGCGGATCGCCCGCATGCACGAACTCGGCGAGATCAAAGCCGTGATCGATCCGCGGCTGAGCTCCCGCTGAACCACCCGCGTCCTGCGACTTCGCGCAGGATGAATTCCGCACTGAGAGGATCACCGATGACCATCCCGGTCCCCCGCCGCCGCATCGGCCGCAGCGATCTCGAAGCCTCCGTCTTCGCGCTCGGCTCCTGGCACATCTACGACCGCATGCACTTCGAGGACTCCGTCGAGCTGGTGCGCACCGCGATCGACCGCGGCGTGAATCTGTTCGACGTCGGCGTCTACGGCACCCCGGACATGCCTCCCGCATTCACCGACGTGCTGTTCTCCGCGATCGTCCGCGCCGCCGGAGTGGCGCGCGAGGACTATCTGCTCTCCGAGAAGCTCTGGGTGGAGGGCTGGGACGAGACGGCGGGATTCCGCCCCCAGCTCGAGCGCGCGCTCTTCCGCGTCGGCGCGGAGCACGCCGACCTCGTGATCCTCGGCGACCTCCGCCGCGACGTCCCGCTCCGCGATATCGTGCTCGACCTCGCGCGGCTCCGCGAAGCCGGACTCATCCGCGCCTGGGGCGTGAACAACTGGTCGGCGTCGAGCATCCGGTCGCTCATGGACATCGCCGCGGCCGAGGGCGTGGCCGCCCCCGACATCGCCCAGCTCAAGTACAGCGTCTCGCGGCGCTCCATCCCCGACGGCGCGCCGTTCTCGGGGCTGTGGGAGCGGGGCCTGTCGATGCAGGCGTCCGATGTGATGGAGGGCGGTTACCTCGCGGGCAAGGCGAGCACCGACCGCGAGGTCGGGCGGGATCCCGGCGGGATCCGGCAGCGCATCATCGATGACGTGCCCGCCTTCGTCGCCCTCGCCGAGGAACTCGGCGGCACACCGGCGCAGCTCGCGATCGCGTTCACCCTCACGCATCCGGCCACCGCGACGACCCTCTTCGGGGCGTCGAGCACCTCGCAGCTGGAGTCCAATCTCGAGAGCCTCGGGCTGCTCGAGCGCGTGGGCGCCGAGACGATCCGAGCGCGCGTCGAGCCGTTCTGGGCGGATCGGGACGTCGTCGACCCGGAGGGACCGTGACCGTGAGCAGCACCCGGCACGCGCCCGTCGCGCACGGAGCCCCGAGCATCGCACCCGTGCCCTTCGATCCCGAAACCCTTCCCGCGCTCGAAGCGATGTCCGCGAT
Source organism: Leucobacter sp. (assembly GCA_031178565.1). Classification (GTDB taxonomy): domain Bacteria; phylum Actinomycetota; class Actinomycetes; order Actinomycetales; family Microbacteriaceae; genus Leucobacter. The sequence continues at coordinate 8,520 of JAPSIU010000083.1, forward strand.
CGAGCAGCCCCCGCTCACGGAGGAGTCGCTGCCGCTCGTGCGCGAGGGCGGGAACGCGCTCTTCCCTCCCGCCGCTGAGGCCGTCCGCGGCCTCCCCGTCTCCGCGGAGGAGCTCGTGATCCCCGGGCCCGCGGACGGACCGGCGCTCGAGATCACGGTGTTCCGGCCGTCCGCGCCCACCGGGGCGGCACTGCCGATCCTCGTCAATTTCCACGGCGGCGGCATGATCGTCGGCCACCGGAGCTGGGAGCACGGCCGGGTCATCGACCTCGTCGCCCGCCACGGCGTGATCGGAGTGAACGTCGAGTACCGGCTCGCGCCCGAGCATCCCTTCCCGGAGGGTGTCGAGGACAACTACGCGGCGGTCCGCTGGGTATCCGAGCACGCGGCCGAGCTCGGCGGCGATCCTGAGCGCATCGTCGTGATGGGAGGGAGCGCCGGCGGCGGGTTCGCGGCGGCCGTCTCGCTCATGGCGCGGGACCGCGGCGGTCCGGCGCTCGCGGGCCAGCTGCTGATCTGCCCGATGCTCGACAACACGAACTCGACCGTCTCGAGCCTGCAGTACGACGGGATCGGCACCTGGCAGCGCGACGCGAATCTCCTCGCGTGGCGCTGCGTGCTCGGCGAAGAGCTCGCCTACTCGAGCGATGCACCGGCCTACGCCGCGCCGAGCCGCGCGACGGATCTCTCCGGCCTCCCGCCCGCCTTCGTCGAGGTCGGCGCAGCGGAGATGTTCCGCGACGAGGACGTCGACTACGCGAACCGCATCTGGGCGACCGGCGGCAGCGCCGAGCTGCATGTCTGGTCCGGCGGCTTCCACGGCTTCGACATGTACGCCCCGGACACCGAGATCAGCCGAGCGGCACTCGCTTCGCGCGACTCCTGGCTGCGCCGCATCATCCTGGACGGAGCGGACGATGCTTGAGCATTCGTCCCGGTCGGCCTATCGAGCCGTCGAGCCGGACCCCCGCCCCGTCCCGGTCCCCTACGATCCGGAGCTCGAACCCGGGCTCGCCGCGTTCCTCGACCTCGTGGAGCGGATCCCGCTCCGGGCCCACACGATCCTCGAGAACCGGGCCCACTTCGCGACGGTGATCCCCGACGTGGAGGCCCAGGCGCGCGGCCGAGCCGTCACCTGGGAGGACCGCGTGATCCCGGGTCCCCCGGGCGCGCCCGACATCGAGGTGACGATCGTGCGCCCGAGCGGCGGACGGGACGGATCCGGGGAGGCGCGGACCGCGTCCGGACGCCCCGGCGTACTCGGCATCCACGGCGGGGGCTACGTGCTCGGTACGCGCTT
>JAPSIU010000425.1 GCA_031178565.1 Leucobacter sp.
ACACCGGCGGTCACGAGCTCCTCGACGGCCTCGAGGATCGCAACGAGCGCTCCCTTGTCGTCGACGGCGCCCCGCGCGTGGATCTCCGCAGCGTCTCCCTCGCCGACGACCGTCGCCTCGAACGGCGGATGCGCCCACTCGCCGGGCACGACCGGCACCACGTCGATGTGAGCCATCAGCACGAGGGGGGCACCGGCATCCGTCCCGCGCCAGTGGAACAGCAGCGAGTAGTCGCCGACGACCTCCCGGCGCAGCGTCCGGTGGACTCCCGGGTAGAGCCGCTCGAGCGCGTCGCGGAACGCGATGAACGCCGCGTCGTCGGTGACGGGCGCCGCGGGGTCCATCGAGACCGTGGCGATGCGCAGCAGGTGGCGGAAGCGCTCGATCGCGGCGTCGCGGTCTCGGGATGCGTGCACGATCCGACTCTAGATCGGGCGCCGCCCCTGCGCCGATAGGCTCGGAGCATGACGGCTCTTCGTTGGGGAATCCTGGCCACCGGCGGCATCGCGCACGCCTTCGCATCCGACCTCCGGGTCGCGGGCCGCACGCTCGCCGCGGTCGGCTCGCGGCGGATCGAGGCGGCGCAGGAGTTCGCGGCGCAGCACGGGATCCCCCGCGCGCACGGGTCCTACGAAGAGCTCGTGAACGATCCGGATGTCGACATCGTGTACATCGCGACACCGCACAGCCACCACCTCGAGGGCGCCGTCCTCGCGCTCGAGCACGGCAAGCACGTCCTCATCGAGAAGCCGCTGACCCTCGACGCCGACGAGGCCGTCGCAATCCGCGACATCGCCGCCGCGCGGGGCTTGCTCGCGATGGAGGCGATGTGGACCCGCTACCTGCCGCACATGGTCCGGCTGCGCGAGCTCCTCGAGGCCGGCGCGATCGGCGAGATCCGCGCCCTCAGCGCTGACCACACGCAGAGCCTGCCGACCGACCCCGCGCACCGGCTCAACGCGCTCGAGCTGGGCGGCGGGGCACTCCTCGACCTCGGCGTCTACCCGGTCTCCTTCGCCTGGGACATCCTGGGTGCACCCGCCGAGATCCGTGCGGTCGGCCGACTCGGCGAGACCGGAGCCGACACCGAGGCGGCGATCTCGATGACACACGCCTCCGGCGCCGTGTCGTCCCTCCTCACCTCCTCCCGCGCCGCCGGTGCGAACGTCGCGCAGATCGTGGGCACGGCCGGTCGCGTGGAGATCGACTCGGTCTGGTACACGCCGACCTCGTTCCGGGTGTACGGGACCGACGGCAGCGTGCGCGAGGACTATCGCGGCGAGGTCGCCGGGCGCGGCATGCAGTTCCAGGCCCTGCACGCCGAGGCCGCGATCGCCGAGGGGCGCGCCGACAGCACCCTCCTCCCGCTCGAGGAGAGCGTCGCCATCATGGGGACGCTCGACGAGATCCGCTCGCAGCTCGGCGTGCGCTACCCGCGAGGCTGACCTCAGGCGGGTTCACCCTGCTCCCGTCGCCGACGATCGAGCTCCGCGCGCAGCCGGTCCTCCTCGATCTCGCGCTCGAGGTCGGCGAGCTGCTGCTCCGTGGAACGGGCGTCGCGCGGGCGGGCAGCCGGCGCAGGGGGCTCGGTGGCCCACGGCGCGAACTGCGGCGGCCGCGCGACCTGGCGCTGCGGGTACTCCCGGCCGATCGCGAACCACAGGACCGTCCCGAGGAACGGCAGCAGGATCACGACGAAGAGCCACACCGTCTTGGGCATGTGCTTCACCTGACTCTGGTCCCGCGTGATGATGTCGATGAGCGCGAAGACCATGCCCGCGAAGACGAGCAGCGATACCAGATAGGGCATGCCGGGAGTCTATGAGCGGACGGCGTCCGTCCGCAGGATTCTCTCAGACGGGGAAGGCCCCGGCACACAGGTGCCGGGGCCTTCTCGTCGAGCGGGGGGTGTCAGCCGGCCGTCAGTGCGCCGATGACGCCGCTCAGCACCATGTACAGGCCGACCGCGCCGCCGCAGATCCACATGGTGATGCGAGCGGTCGTGGGGCGCGGACGCTCCAGGTCGTTCGTGCGGGTTGCCCCGCCGCGTGAGGTCGCCATGTCAGTGACCGGCCCGACGCTTGTTGTAGACGTCGAAGGCGACGGCGAGAAGGAGCACGAGGCCCTTGACCGCCTGCTGCCACTCGATGCCGATGCCCATGATCGACATGCCGTTGTTCAGGACGCCGATGATGAGACCGCCGATGATCGCACCGCCGATCGTCCCCACACCGCCCTGGACGGCGGCACCGCCGATGAAGGCCGCCGAGATGGCCTCCAGCTCGAAGCCGTCACCCGCCTTGGGGCCGGCGAGGTTCAGTCGGGCCGTGAAGATCAGGCCGGCCAGGGCGGCGAGGACGCCCATGTTGACGAACAGCCAGAAGTCGACCCGGCGGGTCTTGATGCCCGACAGCTCCGCGGCGTGGCGGTTGCCGCCGATCGCGTAGATGTGA
>JAPSIU010000426.1 GCA_031178565.1 Leucobacter sp.
GGCTCCGCCTGCTCGACGGGCCGGGTGGGCTCGACGTCCTCTTGCGACTGTCCGCTCATGTCCTCGCTCATGCTTCGTCCCGCTCCTCGTCTTCGCCGGTCCAGCGCGCCTCCACGATCAGCAGGCGCTGTCTGCGGCGTTCCATCTGCGCCGCGCGCAGTTCGATCCCGGCGACCGTCACCGCATCGCCCGTCTCCGGCAGCCGCCCCAGCCGCTTCGCGACGAGGCCGCCGACGGTCTCGACCTCGTCGTCGTCGAGCTCGATGTCGAAGAGCTCGCCCAGGTCCTCCACCGAGAGGCGGGCGCTCACGAGGAACGAACCGTCCTCCTGCGCGGCCACCTCCGGCACCTCGCGGTCGTGCTCGTCGTTGATCTCCCCGAGCAGCTCCTCGATGAGGTCCTCCAGCGTGACGAGCCCGGAGATGCCGCCGTACTCGTCGACGACGAGCGCGAGGTGATTCGATTCTCGCTGCATCTGGCGCAGCAACCGGTCGGCCCGCTGCACCTCCGGCACGAACATCGCCGGCTTCATGATGCGGGTCACCGAGGAGGTGTCCATCTCGTCGTGCCTGCGCAGCATGAAGCCGCTCGCGTCCCGCAGATAGACGATTCCCGCGATGTCGTCGATCTCGCCCGCGATGACCGGCACGCGGGAGTGGCGGGACGCGAGCAGCTGCTCGAGCGCCTCGCGCACCGTCGATTCGCTGCTCATCGTCACCATGTCGATGCGCGGCACCATGACCTCGCGCACGAGCGTCTCGCCGAACTCCACGATGGAGTGGATGTAGTCCCGGTCGTCGTCCTCGAGCAGCCTCTGCTCGGCGGCCTGATCCACCATCGAGAGCAGCTGCTGCTCGTCGCGGATCCGGCCGCCTCCCGACCCGCGGCCCGGGGTGACCCGGTCGCCGAACCGCATGAGGCCGATCGCGATGGGCCCCAGGAAGACGCGGATCGCCCGCACGACCGGCGCGGCGAAGCGGATCACGGCGTCGGGGTGGTGCGTTCCGACCGTCCGCGGGCTCGATCCGACGAGCACGAAGGTCACCGCGGTCATGATGAGCGTGGCGAGCACGAGTTCGAGCCACAGCTCGCCGAGCGAATAGGCGAGCACGAGCGTGATGAGCACCGCCGAGAGCGTCTCCGCGAACACCCTCGCGAAGCTCAGGGCGCCGAGATGCGCGACCTCGTCCTCCGCGATCGCCCGGATGGCCCGATCGCCGCGCGGCGACTCCTCGGCGAGCGCCAGCAGTTCCGCCCGCGAGCGGACCCCGAGCGCCGCGTCCGCCGCGGCGAGCAGCCCGCCCGCGACGAACAGGAGACCGGCCGACGCGAGCAGCAGGGCCGCGAGCGCTCCGTTCATCGAGATCGCTCGCGCATGGCGAAGGCGAGCAGCAGGTCGCGCTGCAACCCGAACATCTCGGTCTCCTCGTCGGGCGTCGCGTGGTCGAAGCCGAGAAGGTGCAGCATTCCGTGCGTCAGCAGCACCGAGAGCTCCTGCGCGAGGTCGTGCCCGGCGGCCTCGGCCTGCACCTCGGCGACCTGCGGGCAGATCACGACGTCGCCGAGCAATCCAGCCGGGGTCTGCGCGTCGGGCCGGCCGGGACGGAGCTCGTCCATGGGAAAGCTCAGCACGTCCGTCGGACCGGGCTCGTCCATCCACTGCACGTGCAGCTGCTCGATCGCGGCCTCGTCGACCATCACGATGCCGAGCTCCGTGTCGGGATGCACGTGCAGGGACTCCATGACGAACGCGGCGAGGCGCTGCAGACGCGCCTCCTCGACCTCGACACCGGACTCGTTGTTGATCTCGACGCTCATGACGCGTTCTCCTCCTGCTGCGCTCGATGCTGTCCCTGCGCGATGTCCTCGTACGCGGTGTAGGCGTCGACGATCCGCCCCACGAGACTGTGTCGGACGATGTCGTCGGAGCCGAGCTCCGCGAAGTGGATGTCCTCCACGCCGCGCAGGATCCGGCTCACGACCCGCAGTCCGCTGGCCGCGATCGGGAGGTCGACCTGGGTGATGTCGCCCGTGACCACCATCTTCGAGCCGTAGCCGAGGCGGGTCAGGAACATCTTCATCTGCTCGGGCGTCGTGTTCTGCGCCTCGTCGAGGATCACGAACGACTCGTTCAGCGTGCGACCTCGCATGTAGGCGAGCGGGGCGACCTCGATCGTGCCGCTCGCGAGCAGCTTCGGCACGATATCGGCGTCCATCATCGACCCGACCGCGTCGAAGAGGGGGCGGAGGTACGGATCGATCTTGTCCTCGAGCGTGCCGGGCAGGTATCCGAGGCGCTCCCCCGCCTCGACCGCGGGGCGGGTCAGGATGATCTTCGACACCTCGCGCCGCTGCAGCGCCTGCACGGCCTTCGCCATCGCGAGGTAGGTCTTGTCGGTGCCGGCGGGCCCGATCCCGAACACCACGGTGTGCTTGTCG
>JAPSIU010000084.1 GCA_031178565.1 Leucobacter sp.
CGCCGCGTGCGAGGCGAGGCGGCCGAGCACCACGTCGGTGGCGTCGATGACGAGCCAATCGTGCTTCTGCTCAGCTGCCTTCGGCGAATAAGTGCGAGTCACTGTCGTGCTGCTTTCTGTCGAAATGGAGGTGTTCGTGGATCCCGCTCCGTTGCCCGGTCCCTTTCGGGTGCTCGAGCTGGTGGAGGGCTCAACAAATCGGATGCTTACGCACCAAAGATCTACTTTAGCACAGGAACTCACCCCAGCGGATCGCGTCGCGCCCGCGTCTGCTCGGCGCGCGTCGCGAGTTCCTCGTCCGCGGGGTAGGCGATCTCCTCGAGGCTGAGTCCGTGCGCGGGCATCACGGTGAAGCGACTCGTGCGCTCGCGTGCGTCGCGGAGCCGGATCAGCTCTTCCTCGCCGATGCGCCCCGATCCGACCGCCACCACCGCCCCCACAAGCGCTCGCACCATCGAGTGGCAGAAGGCATCGGCCTCGATCCGCGCGGCGTAGGCGCCGTCCTCGGTCTCTCGCCACTCGAAGCCGAGCAGATCGCGCACGGCCGTGGAGCCCTCCCGCGCCTTGCAGAAGGTGGTGAAATCGTTGAGGCCCAGCAGCTCGTCGGAGGCGCGCTGCATCGACCCGAGGTCGAGCGGGCGCGGCACCTCCGCGGTGAACCTCGCGGTCAGAGGATCCCGGCGCGCGTCGGCGCCCCGAAGGCGGTACTCGTACCGGCGGCGCAGCGCTGAGAAGCGGGCGTCGAATGCGCGAGGCGCCTCGCGAACCGAGTGCACCGCGATATCCGGGGCGGCCCGCTGCAACGCGCCGTTCAGCCGCCGAGCCCGCAGTGCGTCGCCGCCGTCGGGGTCGCGGGGCGCGCCGGTCCACTTCGCGAACTGCTCGGGCGTCACGTCGAGGTGCGCCACCTGTCCCCTGGCGTGCACGCCGGCGTCGGTGCGGCCCCCGACCGCCAGCCGAACATCCGGAACGCGCAGAAGCATCGAGATCGCCGCCTCCAGCTCCCCCTGCACGGTGCGCAGTCCGGGCTGAGAGGCCCAGCCGCGGAAATCGGTACCGTCGTAGGCCAGGTCGAGACGCAGACGGATACCCGGGGGGTCTGTTTCGATGGTCACGGTTCGATCCTGCCAGACGCCGGCGCGTCGCCGTCTCCGCGCCCCACGGCACGGAGAGTGCGGTGAGCTTTCTCGCGTAGACTGCTGAGGCCGTGCAGGATCCGTCGACCCGCGCAGCCCGAGAGACCTCACCCATGCCTTCATCTGCTCCCCGCTCCGCAGCGCGCCCCGACCGCTTCGGCGGGCTCGACGGGCTTCGCGCGATCGCGGTCGGACTGGTGCTGGCCTACCACCTGTTCCCCGGTCTGCTCCCGGGCGGCTTCCTCGGCGTCGACGTCTTCTTCGTCATCAGCGGTTTCCTCATCACCTCGCTCCTCCTTCGCGAACTCGAGCTGAGCGGCGGGATCCGCCTCGGCGACTTCTGGCGACGGCGAGCCCGGCGGCTGCTCCCGGCGCTCGCGCTCGTGCTGCTCGTGAGTACCGCCCTCGCCCTGCTCACCGGAGGCGATCTGCTCGTGGGCATCGGCGGGCAGCTCGCGGGCGCCGCGTTGTTCGTCAGCAACTGGGTGTTCATCGTGAACGGGTCGGACTACTTCGCACGTGACACCCCCGAGCTCCTGCGCAACACCTGGTCGCTCGCCCTCGAGGAGCAGTTCTACATCGTGCTGCCGCTCCTCCTGCTCGTCCTCGCTCACATCCGCAAGCGGACGCTGCGGATCCTCCCGCTCCTCGTGCTCGGAACAGGGTCGGCGTTCCTCATGGTCGCCCTCTCCCTCGCGGGGGTCGAACCCACTCGGATCTACTTCGGATCCGACACGCACACCTTCGGCCTCCTTCTCGGCGCCGCGGCCGCGACCGCCCTGCACCGGCCGGCGACCGCGCCGACGCCGCCTCCCGGAAGGGTGCTCCAGCTCGTATACGCGGCGGTCGCACTAGCGGGGCTCGTGGTACTCGGCTGGCTCGCGATCCGGCTCCCCGAGGGGAGCCCCGAGAGCTTCCGCGGCGGATTCCAGCTCGCGACCGTCGCGTCGCTCGCGGTGATCTGGGCCGTCACGCGAAGCGGTGCGCGGGTCGGACGGGCCCTCGACGCGCAGCCGCTGCGCTGGCTCGGCGAGCGATCCTACGGCATCTACCTCTGGCACTGGCCGCTGCTCCTGCTCATCGGGGCCGCGGGCCGCGGGTTGCGAGGCGCTCCGGTGGAGCCGTGGATCATCGGGCTCATCACGCTCGTCGTCACCCTCGTACTGGCGGCAGCCTCCTATCGCTACATCGAGCAGCCCGTGAGGACCCTCGGACTTCGCGCCTCGATCCGGTTGCTCCTCACCCCCGCCCGCCACACCCCGCGCCGCCGGACCGTCGCCGCCATCGTGGGCGCGCTGCTGCTCGTCACCGTTCCCGCGACCGCCTACGCCGTCGCGAGCGCACCGCGGAGCAGCTCGGCGGAGGAGGCGATCTCGCGCGGGCAGGAGGCTCTCGAACGCCAGGAGGCCGCGGAGGGCGCAGAGGGCGCGGCAACCGACGCGGACATTCCCGATGCCGAACGGGACGCCCCGGGCGACGGGTCGGCTCACGGCGCCGAGACGGACGCGGACGCGGAGACCGTCGTCGCCCCGGAGGGCACGGACATCACCGCGGTCGGGGACTCCGTCATGCTCGCGAGCCTGCCGGAACTGACCGAGGTCTTCCCGGGAATCTCAGTCGACGCGGCGGTCTCCCGCGGCATGGGCGCGGGAGCGGACCTGTACGCGGACCTCGCGGCGCAGGGCGAGCTGCGGAACGTCCTCGTCGTCGGCCTCGGCACGAACGGTCCCGTCCAGGTGGAGGACCTCGAGACGATCCGGCAGATCGCGGGGACTCGGCCCGTCGTGCTCGTCAACGCGCACGGCGAGCGGGACTGGATCCCCGGCGTCAATCAGCTTCTCGCCGAGTTCGCGGCGTCCCACCGCGGGATCGTCGTGGCCGACTGGTCGGGATCCGTCGCGGGCGTGCCCGACGCGCTCGCCGGCGATGGCATCCACCCGAACCCCAGCGGCGGTCTGATCTACGCGGAGTCCGTGCGACGCGCGCTCGACGAGCTGCAGCAGCCGGGCGAGGCGCTCGGCTTCGCGCTCCCCCGCCGCTGAGCGGCTGCAGTTCGCCGCCAGCCGCCAGCCGCCAGCCGCCAGCCGCCAGCCGCCAGCCGGAGGGAATTGTCTCTGCCCGTAGGCAGCATCCGCGCTGAAACCCTCGGGCAGGCCCGAAGCGCTCGGGGAGGTCGGGGTGCCGAGCGCCGGATCCGAGTGGGCGGCCGGCGAGCACGGCGTCCGCGACGACGAAGCGCCCCGCCGATCACGATGGATCGACGGGGCGCTTCTGCGTGGAGCGTACGGGCGCGTGCTACTCGGCCTTCTCCTCCGCGGGCGCCTCGGTCTCCTCAGCGGCCTTCGGCTCCTCGGCGGGAGCCTCGGCCTCATCCGCGGGCGCCTCGGTCTCCTCAGCGGCCTTCGGCTCCTCGGCGGGGGCCTCGGCAGCTGCGGCCTTCTTCGCCTTGGGCTTCGGGTTGACGGGCTCGAGCACGAGCTCGATCACCGCGAGAGGCGCGTTGTCGCCCTTGCGGAAACCGGTCTTCACGATGCGGGTGTAGCCGCCCTCGCGGTTCTCGACGAGCGGCGCGATCTCGGTGAAGAGCTCGTGCACGACGGACTTGTCGAGGATCTGACGCATCACGCGACGGCGGGCGTGCAGGTCGCCGCGCTTCGCGAAGCTGACGAGCCGCTCGGCCACGGGCTGCAGGCGCTTGGCCTTGGTCTCCGTGGTCTGGATGCGCTTGTGCTCGAAGAGCTGCGCAGCCATCTGGTTCAGCATGAGCCGCTGGTGGGCGGGGCCGCCTCCGAGGCGGGCACCCTTGGTGGGCTTGGGCATTGTTTACTCCAGTAAGTGTGCGATCAGGCGGACGATGCCGGACCGTTAGTTGTTGTCGTCTTCGTAGCTGTAGAACTGCGCCCCGTCGAAGCCGGGCACGGCGTCCTTCAGGGACAGGCCCATCTCGGTGAGCTTGTCGCGCACCTCGAAGACGGACTTCTGGCCGAAGTTGCGGATGTTCATGAGCTGCGCCTCGGAGAGCGCGACGAGCTCGCTCACCGTGTTGATGCCCTCGCGCTTCAGGCAGTTGTAGCTGCGCACGGACAGGTCGAGATCCTCGATCGGGATCGAGAGCTCGCCCTCCTGCACGACCTCGACGGGCGCGGGGCCGATCTCGACGCCCTCGGCCGCGGTGTTCAGCTCGCGTGCGAGGCCGAAGAGCTCGACCAGCGTGGAGCCGGCGGAGGCGATCGCGTCGCGGGGGGTGATCGCGGGCTTGGTCTCGACGTCGACGACGAGTCGGTCGAAGTCGGTGCGCTCACCGGCGCGCGTGGCCTCCACGCGGTAGGTGACCTTCAGAACGGGCGAGTAGATCGAGTCGACCGGGATCCGGCCGACCTCGGCGTCCTCGTTCCGGTTCTGCGCCGCGGAGACGTAGCCGCGACCGCGCTCGATCGTGAGCTCGAGCTCGAACTGCGCGCTGTCGCTCAGGGTCGCGATGACGAGTTCCGGGTTGTGCACCTCGACACCCGCGGGAGCCGAGATATCGGCCGCGGTCACCTCGCCCGCGCCGGTCTTGCGCAGGTATGCGGTGATGGGCTCGTCGTGCTCGCTGGAGACGACGAGGTCCTTGATGTTGAGGATGATCTCGGTGACGTCCTCGGTCACACCGGGGATGGTCGTGAACTCGTGGGCGACGCCCTCGAAGCGCACGCTGGTGACCGCAGCACCGGGGATCGACGAGAGAAGCGTACGGCGCATCGAGTTGCCGAGCGTGTAGCCGAAGCCGGGCTCGAGCGGTTCGATGGCGAAGCGCGAACGGTACTCGGAAATCGATTCTTCAGTCAGAGTGGGTCGCTGTGCAATGAGCACTGTGTGTGGTCCTTTCGCTGGAGTCCGCTATATGACTCGTGCATGATGTGGAAAGGGGCCCAGGGCCTGTGGAGGCGCGTTCCTGAGCCGCCGCCCGAAGGGCGGCAGTCGCGCCGCGCGATACGCGGCGCGACTGAGGCTCAGACGCGACGACGCTTCGGCGGACGGCACCCGTTGTGCGTCTGCGGGGTGACGTCGTTGATCGAGCCGACCTCGAGGCCTGCGGCCTGGAGCGAGCGGATCGCGGTCTCGCGGCCCGAGCCCGGACCCTTCACGAAGACGTCGACCTTCTTCATGCCGTGCTCCTGCGCCTTGCGCGCTGCCGACTCCGCCGCGAGCTGGGCGGCGAAGGGCGTCGACTTGCGCGAACCCTTGAAGCCGACCCCGCCGGACGAGGCCCAGCTGATCACGGCACCGGTGGTGTCGGTGATCGAAACGATCGTGTTGTTGAACGTCGACTTGATGTGGGCCTGTCCCACAACGACGTTCTTCTTGTCCTTGCGACGCGGCTTGCGAACCGCCGTCTTTGGTGCAGCCATTGAGTGTTCTCCTGAAAAGCTCTGTGTGATGGTCGAGTGAACCGGCGGTTACTTCTTCTTGCCGGCGACGGTGCGCTTCGGACCCTTGCGGGTACGGGCGTTCGTCTTGGTGCGCTGACCATGCACGGGCAGGCCCTTGCGGTGGCGGAGACCCTGGTAGCTGCCGATCTCGACCTTGCGGCGGATGTCGGCTGCGACCTCTCGGCGGAGGTCGCCCTCAACCTTGAAGTTGCCTTCGATGTAGTCGCGGAGCGCGACGAGCTGCTCGTCGCTCAAATCCTTCACGCGGATGTTGCCGTCGATGCCGGTGTCGGCGAGGGTCTTCAGCGCGCTGGTGCGGCCAACCCCGTAGATGTAGGTGAGTGCGATCTCGACGCGCTTGTCGCGTGGGATGTCGACTCCTGCGAGACGTGCCATTCTGGCTCTCCTTGCGGATCGTGGAGGTGTGGTGCGCATCGGGGGTTCGGGCCTCCGACCCGAGGTGTCCCCCGCGCTCGGCTGACGAGGCGGGTTCTTCGATGCGCTTGTATCGTTCTCCCGCGTCCGCAGAGCGGATCGCGGGATCGTATTGAGTTGTGTGTTCTGCTCGACTCGTGCCGGCGCGAGCGCCGGAGCCTAGCCCTGACGCTGCTTGTGGCGCGGGTTGTTCTTGCAGATCACCATGACGCGGCCGTGACGACGAATGACCTTGCAGTGATCGCAGATCGCCTTGACGCTGGGCTTTACCTTCATGATGCTTCCTTTATCGGTTCGCTGTCCTCGTACTCGCGGAATGCCGCGAGCCGTTACTTTCCAGCGACTACTTGTAGCGGTAGACGATACGGCCGCGGGTCAGATCGTAAGGCGTCAGCTCCACGATCACACGATCCTCGGGGAGGATGCGGATGTAGTGCTGGCGCATCTTGCCCGAGATGTGCGCGAGCACCTTGTGTCCGTTCGTCAGTTCGACGCGGAACATTGCGTTCGGGAGAGCCTCGATTACCTGGCCCTCGATCTCGATGACGCCGTCTTTCTTGGCCATAGCCTCACTATCGCTCGAGTAGATGTACTGGTCATGCGAATGCTCGGCACCTCCTTTTGCGAAGGCGAAGCTGAAGGTTCAGTCGCGAACACGAAAACAGGCGCAAAGCACCAAAGATCAAGAGTACCTGCCGGATCGCAATTTGTAAAGCTGGGCCGACACGCCCCCGGCATCCCGCCGGAGCCGGTGCCGGTGCCGGTGCCTCGCAGACCCTACGGGATCGGGACGGGCGTGATCCCGAGCGGTTCGAGCCCGGACGCCCCGCCGTCCTCGGCGGTCAGTACCCAGATCCCGTCGGCGTGCACGGCCACCGAGTGCTCCCACTGGGCGCTCATCGAGCCGTCGGCGATGGTGACGGTCCAGTCGTCGTCCTCGATCACCGTCTCGATGCCGCCGGCCGAGATGATCGGCTCGATCGCCACCACGAGTCCGGGCTTGACCTCGGGTCCGCGGCGCTTGACCGGCACGTTGAAGACCGGCGGATCCTCGTGCATGCTTCGGCCGATCCCGTGCCCGATGTAGTCCTCGAGCACGCCGAAGTCGCTGTTCGCGCGCACGTAGGCGGAGACCGCCTCGCCCACCTCGTTCAGGTGGGCGGCCGTGGCGAGGCGCGCGATGCCGCGCCACATCGCCTGCTCCGTCACGAGGCTGAGCTTCTCGACCTCGGCGGTGTGGTCGGGGCGCGCCGGATCGGGAAGCACCGCGGTGAACGCCGCGTCGCCGTGCCAGCCGCCGATCACCGCTCCGGCATCGAGCGCGACGATGTCACCGGGTTCGAGCGGGCGATCGGTGGGGATCGCGTGCACCACGTGCGCGTTCACGTTCGCGCAGATCGTGTGCCGGTAGCCCGGCTCCATCGCGAAGTTCGGGGCTCCGCCGCGGGCGCGGACGGCCTCCTCGGCGAGGGTGTCGAGCTCGAGCGGGGTGATCCCCGGGCGAACCGCCTCGCGCATCGCGGTGAGCGCCGCGGCCGTCGCGAGCCCCGGTTCCACCATCAGACGCAACTGCGCCGGCGACTTGTAGATCGACCGGCGCAGGAGACTCCGGCGAGCCACGCGCTATCGACCCGCCTTCGCGTTCGCGCCCACCTCGGTGCCGAGGCCGAGCTTCGCGTCGAGACCGTCGGAGATGCGATCGGCGACTTCCTCGACCGTGCCGAGGCCGTCGACCGAGACCAGGATCCCCCGCTTCGAGAACAGTTCCACGAGCGGTGCGGTCTGCTCGGCGTAGACCTCCTGGCGGTGCCGGATGACCTCTTCCGTGTCATCGGCGCGACCCTCGAGCTCCGCGCGCTTCATGAGCCTCGCCACCACCGCGTCGGTGTCGGCCTCGAGCAGGATCACCGCGTCGAGCGAGCGCCCGTCGAGCATCCCGTCGAGCGCGTGGACCTGGTCCACGGTTCTCGGATAGCCGTCGAGCAGGAAACCCCGTGCGGCGTCCTCCTGCGCGAGACGGTCCGCCACGATCTCGTTGGTCAGCGAATCGGGAACGAGTTCGCCGCTCTCGATGATCTGCTGGACCTGCTTGCCGAGTTCGGTGCCGCCCTTGATGTTCGCACGGAAGATGTCGCCCGTCGAGATCGCGGGAACGTCGTAGCGCTCGGCGATCCGGGAGGCCTGCGTGCCCTTCCCCGCGCCGGGCGGCCCGATGATCAGGAGCCGTGCGCTGTCGGTTTCAGTCACTTGAGAAGCCCTTCGTAGTGGCGCTGCTGCAGCTGTGCATCGATCTGCTTCACCGTCTCGAGACCGACCCCCACGATGATGAGGATCGATGCGCCGCCGAACGGGAAGTTCTGGTTTGCGCCGAAGAACGAGAGTGCGATGAGCGGGATCAGTGCGATGACGCCGAGGTAGAGGGAGCCCGCGCTGGTGACCCGGGTGAGCACGTAGTTGAGGTACTCGGCCGTGGGACGACCCGCGCGGATGCCCGGGATGAAGCCGCCGTACTTCTTCATGTTGTCGGAGACCTCTTCGGGGTTGAACGTGATCTGCACGTAGAAGAAGGTGAAACCGATCGTCAGCAGGAAGAATACGACCATGTACAGCGGCTGGTCGCCCTGCACGAGGTTGTTGGAGACCCAGACGACCCAGCCCTTCGGCTCCTCGCCGATCTGCGGCTGGTTGAACTGGGTGATCAGCATGGGCAGGTACAGGATCGCGGAGGCGAAGATCACCGGGATCACGCCGGCCATGTTGACCTTGATCGGGATGTAGGTGCTGCTTCCCCCGTAGGTGCGGCGCCCGACGACGCGTTTGGCGTACTGCACCGGGATCCGGCGCTGCGACTGCTCGACGAAGACGACCGCGGCGACGACGACGAGGCCGACGGCCACCACGAGGAAGAAGACCTCCCACCCCTGCGACTCCCGGATGGCCCAGAGGGCGCCGGGGAAGGTCGCGGCGATGGAGGTGAAGATCAGGAGCGACATGCCGTTGCCGATCCCGCGCTCGGTGATGAGTTCGCCGAACCACATGATCAGGCCCGTGCCGGCCGTCATCGTGATGATCATGATCAGGATGGACCACCACTCCTGGGAGACCAGGTTCTGGCAGGCCTGGTTCGCAGCCGCGCCGAACAGCTGACCCGAGCGCGCGACGGTGATCAGCGTCGTCGACTGCAGCACCGCCAGCGCGATCGTGAGGTAGCGCGTGTACTGGGTGAGCTTGGCCTGACCGGCCTGGCCCTCCTTGTGCAGGGTCTCGAAGTGCGGGATCACGACGCGCAGCAGCTGGGTGATGATCGACGCCGTGATGTAGGGCATGATGCCGAGCGCGAAGACCGAGAGCTGCAGCAGCGCGCCGCCGCTGAAGAGGTTGATCATCGCATAGAGACCCGACGTGCCCTGATTCGCGGCGAGACAGGCCTGCACGTTGTTGAAGTCCACGAACGGTGCGGGGATGAAGGATCCGAGCCTGAACAGTGACACGATCGCGAGCGTGAAGACGATCTTCCGCCGCAAATCGGGAGTCCGAAAGATCCGTCCGATGGCACTGAACAAAATCTGCCTCCTGGGAACATCGTCTAAGGCCATCGCCTCACGACGAGAACCAATACACCAGCCTACACGGCGGGAAGGGTGGGCTACGAACGACAACTCATAAACGAGTGTCGCGAAAAAAATACGGGGGTGGTCGGAGCGGCACGTATGGCCGCTCCGACCCGCCCCCGTCCAAAGAGCATAGCTCGACCGTCCTACATTATCTCTCCG
>JAPSIU010000427.1 GCA_031178565.1 Leucobacter sp.
TGTGGGTGTGCGCCGGCGTGGTCGTCATAGGCGCGCTGCTCGGCTGGATCCTCTCCAAGGCCGGTTTCGGCGTCAACGGCTCCAAGTTCAGCCCCCAGACGCACGACTGAAGTGCTCGAACAACTGCTCGCGGGCGCTCTGGAAGACGCGAAGGCCCGCAGAGAGCGTCGATCGTACGCTCAGGTGGAGGCCGACGCTCTGCAGCGTCCGCCCGCCCTCGATGCGCTCGAGGCGCTCGCTCCCGCGGATCACATGAAGGTGATCGCGGAGGTGAAGCGCGCGAGCCCGTCCCGCGGCGACCTCGCCGAGATCCTCGAGCCGCAGGCGCTCGCCGCCCAGTACGAGGCCGGCGGGGCGAGCGCCGTCAGCGTGTTGACGGAGGGACGACGGTTCAAGGGCTCGCTCGCCGACCTGGAGGCCGTGCGCAAGGCGGTCAGCATTCCGGTGCTCCGCAAGGACTTCATCGGTGAGGAGTACCAGGTGCTCGAGGCGCGGGCCTCGGGAGCCGACCTCGTGCTGCTCATCGTCGCTGCGCTCCCGCAGGAGACGCTCGTGCGTCTTCACGCGATGATCCGAGAGCTGGGCATGACCCCGCTCGTGGAGGCGCACACGGCCGAGGAGGTCGCCCGCGCGGTCGACCTGGGAGCGCAGCTCGTGGGCGTGAACGCCCGGAACCTGAGCACCTTCGAGCTCGACCGGGAGCTCTTCGGCCGCGTCGCCGACCAGATTCCGGCGGGTGTCATCCGCGTCGCCGAGTCGGCCGTCCTCGACGTCACCGACGTCGAGCGGTACCGCGAGGCCGGTGCGGACGCGGTGCTCGTCGGCGAGGCGCTCGTGACCAACGACCCCATCGCGACGCTCGCCTCGTACCTGAGCGTCTGAACCATGCGACGCCCGGCCGAGCCCGAGCGTCCGAACCCGGACAGGTGGACATGACAGATCAGAACAGCGCAGGCGTCTCGGCGCTTCGGGATCAGCACGGTCCCTTCTTCGGCGAGTACGGCGGTCGGTACATGCCGGAGTCGCTCATCGCCGCGATCGACGAGCTGACCGTCGCGTACGAGGAGGCGAAGGCGGATCCCGAGTTCCGGGCGGAACTCGTCGAGCTGCTGAGCTCGTACGCGGGGCGGCCCTCGCCCATCACCGAGGTTCCGCGGTTCGCGGAGCACGCCGGGGGAGCTCGGGTGTTCCTCAAGCGCGAGGATCTCAACCACACCGGATCCCACAAGATCAACAACGTCCTCGGCCAGGCGCTGCTGACGCGTCGACTCGGCAAGAAGCGGGTCATCGCCGAGACCGGCGCCGGCCAGCACGGCGTCGCGACCGCGACCGCGGCCGCCCTCTTCGGCCTCGAGTGCACCATCTACATGGGAGAGGTCGATACGGAGCGCCAGGCGCTCAACGTGGCTCGGATGCGCCTGCTGGGCGCCGAGGTCGTACCGGTCAGGGCCGGCTCCCGCACGCTCAAGGACGCAATCAACGAGGCCTATCGCGACTGGGTCGCGAGCGTGGAGCGGACGAACTACATCTTCGGGACGGCGGCGGGGCCGCACCCCTTCCCCGCGATGGTGCGGGACTTCCAGAAGGTCATCTCGGAGGAGGCGCGCGCGCAGTTGCTCGAGAAGACCGGGCGGCTTCCGGACGCCGTCGTGGCGTGCGTCGGCGGCGGGTCGAACGCGATCGGCATGTTCGACGCGTTCCTCGACGACGCCGGCGTGCGGATCTTCGGAGTGGAGGCGGCCGGCGACGGCGTCGACACCCAGCGGCACGCGGCCTCGATCGAGCGGGGGCGGCCGGGCATCCTGCACGGTTCGAGGACCTACGTGCTGCAGGACGAGGACGGACAGACCATCGAGTCGCACTCGATCTCGGCCGGGCTCGACTACCCGGGAGTCGGTCCCGAGCACGCCTGGCTCGCGGACATCGGGCGCGTCGACTACATTCCTGCGACCGACGACGAGGCGATGCAGGCGCTTCGGCTGCTGAGTCGCACCGAGGGGATCATCCCGGCGATCGAGTCGGCGCACGCCCTCGCGGGCGCGATCCGGATCGGCAAGGAGCTCGGTCCGGAGGCGATCATCGCGGTCAGCCTCTCGGGTCGCGGGGACAAGGACATGGCGACGGCCGGCCGCTACTTCGGCCTGCTCGACGCGAGCGAGGCGGGGGTCGAAGGATGAGTGCGCAGGAGACCCGGACCGGATCCCAGGTCGAGGCGGCCGTTCGCGCGGCCAAACGGGATCGCCGCGGCGCCCTGATCGGCTACCTGCCGGTCGGCTTCCCCGATCTCGACGCGAGCGTCGAGGCGGCCCTCGCGATGGCCCGGAGCGGCGCCGACGTGCTCGAGCTCGGACTGCCCTACTCCGATCCGGTCATGGACGGTTTCGTGATCCAGGAGGCGACGCAGGCGGCGCTCGCGAACGGCTTCCGCGTCTCGC
>JAPSIU010000428.1 GCA_031178565.1 Leucobacter sp.
CGAGAGCGCCGAGCGGATCGATCCGGGGGTGCGGATCGAGCGGCACGCCGAGCGGCTCAGCGCGCAGAACGCGCTCGGGCTCTTCTCCGCGTACGACCTGGTGATCGACGGCAGCGACAACTTCCCGACGCGCTACCTGGTGAACGACGCGGCCGAACTGACGGGGATCCCGCTCGTCTGGGGGTCGATCCTGCAGACTCACGGACAGGTCTCGGTCGCGTGGCATCGGTACGGGCCCGGTTACCGGGACCTCTTCCCGGTACCGCCGGCGCCCGAAGACGTGCTGAGCTGCGGCACGGGCGGTGTGCTGCCCGGGTTGTGCGGCACGGTCGGCTCGCTGCTCGCGACCGAGGCCATGAAACTCATCGCGGGGATCGGTCCCCCGCTCATCGGGCGGGTGCTGGTCTACGACGCCCTCGGCGCGAGCACACGCGAACTGGCGTACGACCGGATCCCCGGCGCGGCGCCGGTGACCGGCCTCGTCGACTACGAGACGTTCTGCGCCGGTCCCGACGCGATGCCCGCGCTCGACGCGGTCGATCTCGCGCGGCTGCTGCGGACCGGGGAGGCGCCGCGACTGCTCGACGTGCGCACCTCCGCCGAGCGCGAGCAGGCGCTGATCCCGGGTTCACGATCGGTGCCCCTCTCCGATCTGGAGGACGCGGCGACACGGGGCGACGCGCTGCCGGGGGCGAGCGCCGGCGAGCCGATCGTCGTCTACTGCGAGCGCGACCCGCGGTCGACCAGAGCCGTCGCGCTGCTGCGCCGGAGAGGCGTCGAGGCGAGCTACCTCAGGGGCGGGATCCGCGCGTTCGCCGGCGTCGCCCCCGAACTCATCGAGAGGAACGCCGATGACTGATGCCGGTTTCGAAGCGGGCGCCGCCGCGAACGGGCCCGACGCCGCTCCGCTGGCCCGCGTCATCGACGACCCCATCGACGAGGCCGCGGTGCACGCGGCGGTCGAGGCGCCCTCCTGCGGGGCCGTCGTGGTGTTCCGCGGGGTGATCCGCGACCACGACGGGGGTGCGACCGTGCGGAGCCTCGACTACAGTGCGCACCCGGATGCCGAACGGTTCCTCATCGGCATCGTCGCCGAGGAGCAGGAGCGCTCCGGGACCCGTCTCGCAGCCGTGCACCGCATCGGCGCACTCGCCATCGGCGACGCCGCGCTCGTCGCTGCTGCGGCCTCCCCGCACCGGGCCGAGGCCTTCGCCGCGATCGAGCGGCTGGTCGAGCGGATCAAGCACGAGGTGCCCATCTGGAAGCGCCAGCACTTCGACGCCGGCGCCTCGGAGTGGGTGGGGTTGTAGCCGCGAGCGGCCACCGGGTCGCGCGCGCCGCTGGCGACACGGCTATCGGAGGTCGCCGTCCGAGGGATCGGGTTGCGCGGCGACGGCCAGCGCCGCGGCGGCGGCCTCGATATCGCCCTCCGCGATCGCGCGGCCGAGGGAGAGGCGCAGCGCGCCGAGCGCGAGATCGGCGTCGATCCCCATCTCGAGGAGTGTCGGCGCGGGCGTGTGGACACCCGAGTGGCAGGCGCTTCCCGTGGAGGCCGCGAAGCCGCTCGCGACGTCGAGGATCTCACTGCCGATCCGCCCCGGAACGGCGACCATGAGCGTGTTCGGCAGGCAGCCGTCTGCGGGACTGACCCGCACGAGGCCCGGTACGGCGGCCGAGAGCCGTTCCCACAGCAGCTCGCGCAGTCGGGCCTGGCGTGCCGGTTCCGCGGCGAGCGAGGCGGCCGCGAGCTCGGCTGCGCAGCCGAGCCCCACGATGCTCGCGACGTTCTCGGTGCCGGGGCGGAGGCCCCGCTCCTGCCCCGCGCCGACGAGCACGGGGGCGATCTCGACGCCTCGTCGCACGAACAGCGCTCCGACGCCCTTCGGCGCGTACAGCTTGTGCCCTGCCACGCTGAGCAGGTCGACGCCGAGCGAGGCGACCGAGACCGGGATCTTGCCGACCGCCTGCGCCGCGTCGGTGTGCGCGACCCCTCCCGCGGCCCGCACGCGCTCCGCGAACTCGGCCACCGGCTGCACCGTGCCGACCTCGTTCTGGGCGAGGATGAGGGTGCCGAGACCGATCGCTTCGTCGCGCACCCCGCTCGGATCCACCCGCCCCTCGCGGTCGACCGAGAGACGTCGGATCTCCCACCCCTCGTCCTCGAGGAGCGCGATGGGCCGCGCGGTCGCCGGGTGCTCGACGACCGAGGTCGCGGCGACGCGGCGCTCCGCGAGGGCGGCGGCTCCGCGGATCGCGAGGTTGTTCGCCTCGGTGCCGCCGGAGGTGAAGACGACCTCGTCGGGCTCCGCGCCGATGAGCGCCGCGAGCCGCTCGCGCGCCGCTTCGACGGCCCGTCTCGCGCGCATCCCCTGGGGTGTGGCGCTCGAGGGATTGCCGAAGTGCTCGGTGAGGTACGGCCACATCTCTTCG
>JAPSIU010000085.1 GCA_031178565.1 Leucobacter sp.
GCCGAACTGCTCGCGGATCCTGAGGCAGAGGTCCTCGAGCTCGAAGCGGGTCTGCGCGTCGACCGAGGCGAAGGGCTCGTCCATGACGAGCACCTCGGGACGGTACGCGATGGCGCGGGCGATGGCGACGCGCTGCTGCATGCCGCCCGAGAGCTGCCACGGATACTTCGACTCGGCCCCCGCGAGACCGACCGCGGCGAGGGCGGACGAGATCCGCTCCTCCTGCTCGGCCCTGGGCAGGCGGAGGTGCTTGAGCGGCAGACGCACATTCTTCTCGACAGTGAGCCACGGCATCAACGACCGCGTGTACTCCTGGAACACCAGCGCCATCTCCTCCGGCGGACCATCGATCTGCCTCCCGTCGATCCGCGCCGAACCCGACGTGATCGACTGCAACCCAGTCAAACACTTCAACAGCGTCGTCTTCCCGATCCCCGACGGACCCACGATGCAGGCGATCTCGGCGGCGTGGACGTCGAAGGTGAGGTCGGCGATGACCGGAACCGCGCCGTTCTTGGTGTCGTAGGACTTGGCGAGGCCCGAGACGCTGAGGCGCACGGGCGCGTCGGCGAAGCCGGTCGATGAGGCGGCGGAGGTCGCAGAGGCGGCGTTCATAGGTTCTTCTCCTGCTGTCGGATGGCGATGTACCAGCGCAGCGCTCGGCGCCGGAAGAGGACGAGCAGGGCGGTCGCGGCGTAGCCGAGGATGCCCAGGACGAGGATGCCGACCCACATGTCGGCGATCATGAAGGACTGCTGCGCGAGCAGCGTCATCGCGCCGAGACCGACCGACGATCCGAGCATCTCGGACGCGATCATCACGACGAACGCGGTGATGAGGCTCACCTGCATGCCCGACAGGATCCGGGGACTCGCCTCCGGAAGCGCGATCTGGAAGATGCGGTCCCACCGGCCGAGCCGGTAGACCCGACCCACGCTGATACGATCCGGATCGATCGCGCGGATCCCGTCGATCGTGGAGATGAGCACCGGGAACAGGGCCGACAGCGTGATGGCCAGGATCCGGGTCTCGTTGCCGAAGCCGAGCAGCGACACGAAGATCGGCACGAGCGCGACCGGTGGGATCGCGCGGAAGAAGTGGATCGTGGGCTCGATGAACCACGACAGCCAGCGGACGGTGCCGAGGGCGATCCCGAGCAGCACTCCGAGCACGCAGGCGAGCACGAAGGACAGGACGAGGTTGCCGACCGAGGAGCCGACGTTCGTCCAGAAGATCGGCGTGCCGGCCATCTCCACCAGCCGGGTGAGGATCGTCTGCAGCGGCGGGAAGAACGTGTTCGTCGAGCCCGCCGAGGCGACCCACCACACGGCCAGCAGCAGGATCGGCACGAGGATCTCGGCGCCGATCAGCAGCCACTTGGGCATGCCGCCGCGCTTCTGCCTGCGCGCCTCCCTCGTGCGGACGAGGACGGTCGAGGTGAACGTCATCACACCACCTGCTTCCGGTACTGCGGGTGCCAGTGCAACAGGCGGCGCTCGCCCCACTGGCTGAGCCCCTGCACGATGAGGCCGAGGATGCCGAGGATCAGCACGTACGCGAACAGCTGGTCCTGGTTCCCGGCGATCTGGGTGAGCAGGAGGCTCTGCCCGAGGCCCGGGCCCCCGCCCAGCAGACCCGCGACGACCGCGACGATGAGCGCGGTGGGCGCGGCGACGCGGATCGCCGTGCCGATGTAGGGCAGCGAGCTCGGCAGCACGATCCGGCCGAGGATCTCCCCGCTGCCGAGGCCGTAGGAGCGCCCCGTGGCCTTCGCGACGGGATCGGTGTCGAAGACCCCCGCCGACGCCTGCACGACGATCGAGACGAAGCACCCGATGAAGACCAGGAAGACCCCCATGCCGGCCGTCGGGCCGAGCACGAGCACGACGACCGGCAGGATGACGATCGGCGGGATCGGCTTCAGGAACTCGAGCGGCACTCGCGTGGCGTGCATCGCGAGCGGCGAGACTCCGATGCCGATGCCGAGGAGCACCCCGGCCACGATCGCGATGACGAGGCCGACGAGCGCCATGTACACGGTGTCGCCCGTCGCCTGCCACATCTCCGGCGTGGCGGCGAGCCGGAACAGGGCGCCGATCGCCTCCCCCGCCGTCGGGAGGGGCGAGTCGGCCAGCGGGCCGGCGGTGGCGGCGAGCTGCCACGCGCCGAGCGCCGCCGCGACACCGGCCGCGCCGATGACGTACTGCAGAATCCGAGCGTTCATGGTGAGGGATCAGCCCCCGTAGATGACGCCGTCGAGCTCGACCGGCTGGGGCAGGAAGCCGAGCTTCACCATCTTCTCGTTGGGGCGCTCCAGGTCCTCGGGGAGCACCTCGGTCGGCCACACCGGCACCTTGACGTCGTCGATCGTGAGCGAGGACTCCGTGTAGTCGAGACCGGCCTGGATCGCCTCGTCGGGGTGCTCCGTCGCGTACTCGTTCGACTTGACGATGGCTCGCTGGAACGCCTCGATCGCCTCGGTCTTCTTCTCGATCGTGGCGGCGCCCGCCGTCCACAGGCCGGTCGCCCCCGATTCGAAGAAGCCCACCGAGGGAGCGGAGATCTGCGTCGCGCCCGCGGCCTCGGCCTCGATCGTGAAGGGGCTGACGAGGCCGGCGGCGTCGACGGTGCCGTTCTTCAGCGCGGCGACGGCCGACGTGAAGTCGAGCACGACCCATTTCACGCCGGTCGCGGGATCGATGCCGGCCTTCTCGAGTTCGCCCGCGATGACGACCTCGAGCTGCGCCTTGCGCGCCGGGATCGCGATGGTCTTGCCCTCGAGCCCCTCGATCGACGTGATCCCGCTCGACGCGCTGGCGAAGAGCCCGGTGTCGTCGAACTCGGCGGGGTCGTCCATCTCGGAGGCCTCCGGCGGGTAGCCGTCGGCGGCGCCGATGACCTTGATGGGCACGCCCTGACTCAGCGCGTTGAGCAGCGGGATGCTCGGCGAGTAGGCGATGTCGACCTGACCGCCCTGCACGGCGGCGAGGCCGGCAGGCGGATTCGCGACGATGGAGGTCTCGATCTCGAGCCCCTCCTCCTCGAAGAACCCCTGTTCGATGCCGGTGAGCAGGGAGCCGTCGGAGGTGAGGCCGATCGTGGCGACCTTCAGCGTGGTGGTCTCGCCGCTCGCGCCGTCGGAGGGCGCCTCGGCGGCTCCTCCTCCGGACGAGCACGCGGCGAGGGCGAGGGCCGCGGCGGCTGAAAGGGCGAGCGATGCGGCGATGCGACGCCTGGAACGGTGATGCAACATGGTGTGTCTCCTGAAGTCGATGCTGGGCTATTGGATCAGGGGGCGGGGATGATGACGTCGCCGACTTCGGTTTCCTCAGGAAGGAAGCCGATCTCGACCAGGTTCTCGGCGATGAGGTCGACGTTCTCCTGGCTGACCTCCGTGGGCCAGTAGATCTTGCCTGCCTTCTCGACCGGGATGTCGAGACCGGCGACCTCCACGCCGGCCGCGATGGATTCATCGAGGTGGGCGTTGGCATATTCGTTGGCCCTCAGGACCGCCCGCTGGAATCCGGCGACGACCTCCGGCTCCTCGCTCGCGAACTGCTCACTCGTGAGCCAGAAACTACTAGCGCCCGGCCCGAAGAACGCCGTGGCCGGCGATGCGATGCGCACCATCCCGGCCTCGTCCGCGCGCAGCGTGAATGGGTTCACAGGCACTGCGGCGTCGACCTCGCCGTTCTTCAGCGCTTCGACCATTGAGGTGAAGTCGAGTGCGACCCAGTTGATGGAGGCGGGATCCACTCCTTCGTCGAGCAGCGCCTTGCTCACCGTCGCTTCGAGGTTGGCCTTGCGAGCGTTCACCGCGATCGACTTGCCCTCGAGGTCCGCGAGCGAATCGATCCCTGAGTCGGGACCGACGTACACTCCCGTGTCGTCGTAGAGATCGAGCTCGGGGCCGGGCTGAATGCCCTCGGGGAACCCGCTCGCGCCGGCGACGACGTTCACGGGCACACCCTGAGAGCGCGCGTTGACAAACACCACACCGGGGGCGAAGGCGAAGTCCACCTGTCCGCCCTGCAGAGCCGCGACTCCCGCCGGCGGGTTCGCAACCGTCGTGTTCTCGATTTCGAGCCCCTCCTCCTCGAGGTAGCCCTGCTCATCAGCGATCCGAAGCGCGACATCGGACATGATCCCGACGGTTGCAACCTTGATCGTACGGATCTCCCCCGAAGCAGGAGCGTCGCTCTGTTGAGCTTCTCCCGAGGAGCAGGCCGTGAGCACGAGCGCCGCGGCGGGGAGCAGCGCGAGCGCCGCCCGGAGGCGAGTGGACTTCTTCATGAACGACTCCTTCGTCGATGTTCGAGACCGCGACAGCCTCGACGAGTTTAATCTCCATTGGGTGACTAAAGGATAATCTCCAGCTGTCAACTTTTAGTAACAGGAGGGTAACGATTGGTCACCATCTGGTGATTAAACGCACGGATCCATAGCCCGCGCCGGACGAAACCCTAAGATCGTGATATCCGGAAGGGAGTCCGATGCCGAAGATCGTGGACCACGATGAGCGACGCGCCCACATCGTGGAGGCCGTGACGAACATCATCGTCCGCGATGGGTTCGACCGAGTGAAGATGCGCGAGATCGCGGCGGAGGCCGGCTACGCGCACGGTGCGATCTCCCGATACTTCCCCGACAAGCAGAGTCTGCTGACAGCCGCTTTCCTCCAGCTCTATTCGCGCTCCAATGAGCGTATCAACGAGGGAGTCCAGGGCCTCAGGGGGCTCGATGCGCTTGAGCGCATGTGCCGCGAGATCCTCCCCTTCGAGGAGCGGGGCGGCGCCCGCAATTCCCGCGTCGTGATCTCGTTCTGGGATCACGCGGCGCAGGACGACGCGTTGCGGCTCATCCATCGTGAGAACAACATGCGCTGGAGGGAGCTGTTCCGGCGTTTCCTCACGGAGGCGAGGGAGGACGGGGAACTCGCCGCCCACATCGATATCGACACGGCGGTCAACGAGGTCGCCTCGCGCAACGCCGGCTGGCAGATGATCGCCGCGCTGCTGCCCGATGTCTCGGGCGACGAGCGCCTCGATGAAGGTCTGCGAGCACTCATCGACAGTTTTCGCTCCGCACGATCCGAGGAGCCGGTTGTATGACTGCAAGTCACCGCAGTGACCGGCCCGGGCAAGACTCGGAGCAGCCGTGCCGCTGCGCTCCGGTACGCGCTCCGGAGCAGCGAGCCGCTGCCCGCACGGACGGACCGACCCATCCGCAGTCGGAGATTCACGGCATCGATCCCCTCTCCGCCGACTCCCATCGCACCGAGCAGTGCCGCATCCCGGCCGGCACCTTCCTCATGGGCGACTCCTCGGGCGATGGCCTCGCCGCCGACGGAGAGCTCCCCCTCCACCCCGTCGAACTCGACGCCTTCGACATCGACGCGACCCCGGTCACGAACACGCAGTTCGCCCGGTTCGTCGAGGCCACCGGCTACACGACCGACGCGGAGCGGTTCGGCGTCTCGGCGGTGTTCCACCTGCTCGTCGAGGCCCCCACGGAAGACGTCGTCGGCCCGACGGCCGGCACGCCCTGGTGGATCGGGATCCGCGGGGCGAGTTGGCAGCACCCCGCCGGACGCGCCTCGTCGCTCGACGGACTCGCGGACCATCCCGTCGTGCACATCAGCTGGAACGACGCCGTCGCGTACTGCGAGTGGGCCGGCCGGAGGCTCCCCACCGAGGCCGAGTGGGAGTACTCCGCCCGAGGCGGCCTCGACGGCGCGACGTATCCGTGGGGCGAGGACCCGATCGACGGCGCCGACGGCGCCTGGCGCGCGAACGTCTGGCAGGGAGCCTTCCCGGTCCACAACACCGCGTCGGACGGGTGGATCGGGACCGCGCCCGTGCGCTCCTACTCCCCCAACGGATTCGGCCTCTGGCAGTCCATCGGCAACGTCTGGGAGTGGTGCGCCGACCGCTTCGACCCCGGATACTACGCGCGCTCTCCGATCCGGAAGCCGGGGGGCCCCGAGCACGGCGCGGAGCGGGTGCTGAGGGGCGGCAGCTACCTCTGCCACCCCTCGTACTGCAACCGCTACCGCAATTCGGCCAGGTCCAGGAACACGCCCGACTCCTCGATGGGGAACGCGGGCTTCCGCACGGTGTCCCGCTGAGTCGGCTCCTGCTCGGGGCGCCGGCCGCCGAGCAGCCTCTCGCTGCGACGAGAACGCGGGTTCAGACAGCGGTGACGAGGTACCCGCCGTCGACCGGAAGCACTGCGCCGTTGACGAACGACGCCGCATCGGAGGCGAGGAACGCGATCACCGAAGCGACCTCGGACGCCGCCCCGAACCGGGCGAGCGGGGTGCGCGAGAGGATCCGCGCCTTCGCCTCCCGATCCAGTCCGTCCGCGAGCGGCGTCTCGATCCACCCCGGCGCCACGCAGTTCGCCCTGATGCCGTCGCCCGCCCAGGCCTCCGCGAGCGATTTCGTGAGCTGCACCACGCCGCCCTTCGCCGCCGAGTAGGCGACGCGCGATCCGCCGCCGAAGTAGGCGAACATCGAGGCGATCGTGACGAGGGATCCGCCCGATGCCGCGAGCAGCGGGCGAGAGAGCTCGGCGATGCGGTACACGGCGGCGAGCTGGATCGAGACCACCGTGTTGAACGCCTCCCACTCGAGCTCGCGCTCCCCGAGGCTGATGCCCGCGGCGGGAACGAGCACGTCGAGCCGGTCGAGGCCGGCGACCACGGCGCGCAACCCATCGTCATCGGTGACGTCGACCTCCATCAGTTGGATGTCGAGGCCCTCCGAGACCTCGGCGCGCTCGGCGCCGAGGCCGATCGCGACCACCCGGGCGCCGAGCCCGGCGAACGCCTCCGCGGCCGCGAGGCCGATGCCGGAGGTTCCGCCGGTGACCAGCACGGTCTTGCCCGAGAACGATCCCGGCGCCAGAGCGGGAACCGCGTGGGAGATCATCCCGGCCCTCTAGCGCTCGCCCGCCAGGACGAATTTCGCGCCCTGCTCGCCGATCAGCACGGACGGCGCGTTGGTGTTGCCCGTCGTGATGCGCGGCATGACCGACGCGTCGACCACCCGCAGGCCGTCGACCCCGTGCACCGCGAGCCTGGGCGACACCACGGCGAGTTCGTCGACGCCCATCTTGCAGGTGCCGACCTGGTGGTGGTACGTCGCGAGGGTGCCCCGCACGTAATCGACCAGATCCTCGCCGTCGCCCACCTCCGGACCGGGGTACACCTCGGTCGCACCCCAGCCGCCGTCCTCGGGCGCCGCGGCGAGCGCGGCCTGGCTGCCGATGCGCCGGCACTGCCGCACGGAGGCGACGAGCGATTCGACGTCGTGCTCGGCGGTGAGCGCCTGCGGGTCGATCACGAGCGGATCCTCCGGATTCGGCCCGGACAGCGTGATCGAGCCCCGCGACTCAGGCGTCACGAGGCCGCCCATGAGCGAGAATCCGTTCGCGCCCTTCGGCTCCAGGAAATCGCCGTACATCGGCACCGAGAAGTGGATGGGCTGGGTATCGGGGCGATCCAGCTCCTCACGGCTCTTCCAGAACAGGTGCGACTGCGTCACCGACACCCCTTCGCGGGGCGGATCGATCGGCTTCTCCGTGTCGAAGATGACCGGGGCCAGGTAGTGATCGTGCAGGTTCTCGCCGACGCCCGGCAGATCGACGCGCGGTTCGATCCCGAGCTCCCGCAGTTCCTCCGCCGGCCCGATCCCGCTGCGCAGCAGCACCCGCGGCGAGTCGATCGCACCCGCGGCCAGGATCACCTCGTCGGCGCGCAGCTCGCGCACCTCCTCGCCCTGCGCGAAGCGCACGCCCACGACGCGGGGGCGCCCGCCCGCCGCCCCGGCATCCGCGGCGGCGTCGTCGGCGAAGATCAGCTCGTGCACGTGGCACCCGACCTCGACCCTGATCCGATCCCGGGCCGGCTTCACGTACGCCATGTAGGTGTTGAACCGCTTGCCGTCCCGCACGGTGATCTGCTGCTGGGACACGCCCTCGATCGAGGCGCCGTTGTAGTCGGGGTTGTGAGCGAGCCCCTCCTCGACCGCGGCGTCGATGATGGACTGCTGGATCGGCGACAGCTCGTAGTCGTCCGTGACGTCGAGCAGGCCCTCGGCGCCGTGCAGTGCGGGCTCCCCGCCGCCGCGGTAGTTCTCGATCGCGCGGTAGACAGGCAGCACGTCGTCCCAGCTCCAGCCGTCGTTGCCGAGCGAAGCCCAGTGGTCGAAGTCCTGCGGCACGCAGCGCACCCAGATCATCGCGTTGAGCGAGTGGGATCCGCCGAGCACCTTGCCGCGCGGCCAGTGCAGCCGGTGCCCGTTCGCACCCGGCTGCGGAACCGTGTAGTAGTCCCAGTCGTCCGGCGAGTGCCAGAGTTCGCCCATGCGGCTGAGGTCGTGGATCGCGGGGTTCGTGTCCTCGCCGCCCGCCTCGAGCAGGGTCACCTCGACCCCGGCGTCGGCGAGGCGGCGCGATACGACCGAACCCGCGGACCCCGCGCCGACCACGATCACACTCTTCGGCGCACGCGCCGACCCCGAATGCTCCGACATCAGAACTCCTCTCACGTGCGGCTCCGTCGCCGCATCTTCCGCTTCAAGAATCGCAGCTGCCGTCCCGAAGGTCGACAGCGGACGCGAGGTCCTTCCTCCTCAGTCAAGCCGGCTGCGGAGGGGGTCAAATCGGAGTCATCGGTGCGACGCCCTCGCACGGACGCCGAGCAGCAGACCTCCGGTGATCAGCGCGAGGAGGGCGGCCGCGATCGGAAGGACGCCTCCCGCCCCACCGGTGCTCGCGAGCCCGGACTCGGCCCCGGCGGCCGAGGCGCCGGAGTCCTGCCCGCCGGAGTCCGCCTCGCCGGGGATCGCACCGTCGCCGGAGCCCGCTCCGGCGCCTCCGTCAGCGCTCCCGTCATCCTCCCCCTCGGCTCCACCATCGGCTCCGCCGTCGCCTCCGCCCTCGCCCGGGTCGGGCGTCGGCGCGAACGCGATTCGTCCCTCGAGCTGCGGAGAGACCGGGCTGTGCGTCGCGAGGTAGTCCGCGAGCATCGGGGTAGCCGAGCCGTGATCCCCCGCGGTCTCGGCGTCGACCGCGCCGGGGAACTCTCCGCCGCCCTTGGGCAGGGCGACCAGATACGTCGCATCGAGTTCGATCGGGGATCCGGCGACCGTCGCGCTGTGCACACGAGGCGTCGCCTCGGCGTCGATGCTGTAGCTCCCGCCGCCCACGTGGATGAACTCGCCCGATTCCTTCGGATAGTCCCGCACGCAGCGCTCGATGTAGTCGAGCACCTGCTGCCCCGTCATGCGCTTGGTGATGATGCCGGTATCGACGCGTGCGATCTCGAACAGCTGACGCCGGGTGATATCCCCCGGATCGATCCAGCCTCCCACGTATCCGGCGGAGAGGAAGGCCAGGTCGGCGCCGGTCGACTCGCGGATCGCGTCGACGAACATGTTGGCGACGGCGGCCTCGCCGGTGCGGACGAGCGAGCGGGAGCCGTCGAGCGGGACGAGCGTCGAACCGACCACTTCGGCGAACTGCGCGTCGGCGTTCTCGCGCATCCGATCCAGCGCCTGCTGCGTCTCCGGCTTCGGCGCGAGCCCCGCGAGGTCGACACCGGCCGCTGGGTCCGGGACCGGGCCTACTACAAGCGGTCAGGCTGGGCCGGTAAACGCACCATCGACGGCGTGGACGTGGTGGACGGCGTGGCCACCAACCCCCTTGCGCATGCGGTGGCCACA
>JAPSIU010000429.1 GCA_031178565.1 Leucobacter sp.
CCTCGACGGCCATCGACACCGTCACGTCGGCTCCGGCGACCGAGTAGGCCACCTGCGACACCGCCTCGGGGATCACCGGGTTCACCTTGCCGGGCATGATCGAGGAGCCCGCCTGACGCGCAGGAAGATTGATCTCCCCCAGACCGGCCTGCGGACCCGAGGAGAGCAGACGGAGATCGTTCGAGATCTTCGAGAGCTTCAGCGCGCTGCGCTTGAGCGCACCCGAAAAGGTGATGAACACGCCCGTATCGCTGGTGGACTCCACGAGGTCGCCCGCGGTCTCCAGTTCGAGTCCGGTGATGTCGCGGAGGTGCTTGAGCACCGTCTCCTTGTAGCCCTTCGGAGCGTTGATCCCCGTACCGATCGCCGTCGCGCCCATGTTCACCTCGCGCAGCAGGGTCACGGCCTCGGTGAGCCGATCGATATCCTCGCGCAGGGTCACCGCGAAGGCGTTGAACTCCTGCCCGAGTGTCATCGGGACCGCGTCCTGCAGCTGCGTACGGCCCACCTTGATGATGTGCGAGAACTCGCGGCCCTTCGCGGCGAACGAATCGGCGAGCAGCGCCAGTTCGTCGAGCAGGCTCGTGAGCGAGAAGGCGAGCGCGATCTTGATCGCGGTCGGGTACGTGTCGTTGGTCGACTGACTCCGATTGGTGTGGTCGTTCGGGTTGATGAAGGCGTAATCGCCCTTCTCGTGCCCCGCGAGCTCGAGCGCTCGGTTCGTGATGACCTCGTTCGCGTTCATGTTGGTCGAGGTGCCGGCACCGCCCTGCACCACGCCGACCACGAACTGATCGTGCAGCATGCCCGTCTTGATCTCCTCGCACGCGCGGTCGATCAGCGTCGCGCGCTGCTCATCGAGCGCGCCGATCTCCAGGTTCGCCCGGGCCGCAGCCTGCTTGACGCAGGCGAAGGCGCGGATGAAGTCCGGATACACCGAGATAGGTCGGCGCGCGATCGGGAAGTTCTCGTGGGCGCGAGCCGTGTGCACGCCCCAATAGGCGGATGCTGGGATCTCGACGCTGCCGAGCGAATCGGTCTCGGTGCGGGTCTGTGCTGACAGGAAGTCGCTCACCGGTATCTCGGCTCCATCACTCGAAGAAAAGCGGCTTTCGCCGCATGACAAGATCCAGCCTATCCCCGATCCTGCAGGGACACGGGATACTCGCGGCCGCAACCGAAGAATCTTCTACGCTCAGCGACGGTCGCCGGGATCGGGATCGGGGTCGGTATCGGGGCCCTCGATGTCATCCAGTCGAATCGCGCCTGTGGCCGCCGCACTCGATCCTTCGAGCGGTGCGGACTCCCCCGACCCGATCGACGCTCCGCCCCCGCGCCGCAGCACCGAGATGGGAGCCGTGAGCGTCTCCGTCTGGCGACCGGGGTCGTCGTCGAGGCCAGGCCGGCCCGCGTGCGTCACCCGGAGATGCAGACCGCGCTCCCAGTGGAAGCGCAGTCGACGCTCCGTGAACAGCCACGCGAGGCCGATCCCGAACGCGGCGAAACCCGCGGCGGCGCTGATGAAGAGCGTGGAGCGCGGCCCGAGCGCATCGGCGGCGGCGCCCACGAGCGGCGCTCCGACGGGCGTACCGCCCATGAGGATCGCCATGTAGAGCGCGAGCACCCGCCCGCGGACAGCGGGGTCCGTCGTGGTCTGCACGAAGCCGTTGGCGGTGGTGAGCATCGTCGAGATCGCGAGGCCGAAGAACACGAGGGTCGCGGCGAAGGTCCAGAACGTCGGCATGAGAGCGGCGGCGAGGCTCATGATCCCGATCCCGCCCACCGCGACGATCACCACCCGCATGCGCGCGTTCGGCCGCCGGGCGGAGAGCAGCGCGCCCGAGAGCGATCCGATCGCGAGGATCGAGGACAGCAGGCCGTAGTCGCTCGCGCCCCGCCCGAACTCGATCGCCATCGTCGAAGAGATCACGGGGAAGTTCATGCTGAACGCGCCGACGAGGAATACCATCACGAAGATCACCAGCAGGTCGTGACGCGCCCGCACGTAGCGGAAGCCCGCGGAGAGCTGCCGCAGCTGCGATCGCCTGGGCGCCTCGATCTCGGGCCTCGGCGGCCGCGCGTCGATGAGCAGCAGCGCGACCAGCACCGCGAGGAACGACACGGCGTTGATGAGGAACACCCACCCGGATCCCACGATCGCGATGAGCACGCCCGCCACCGCTGGGCCGACGAGCCGCGCCGAATTGAACGAGGCCGAGTTGAGCGCCACCGCGTTCGAGAGCTGCGCGTTGCCGACGAGATCCGAGACGAACGCCTGCC
Organism: Leucobacter sp.; assembly: GCA_031178565.1. Taxonomy (GTDB): domain Bacteria; phylum Actinomycetota; class Actinomycetes; order Actinomycetales; family Microbacteriaceae; genus Leucobacter. The sequence goes on from JAPSIU010000429.1 coordinate 2,281, forward strand.
GCGAGGTGGTGTCGAAGGCGTTCACGATTCCGAGGGCGAGGGCGAAGCCGTAGAGGTGCCAGAGGTGCGCCTGACCGGTGATGAGCAGCAGACCGAGGCCCGCGGCGAGCAGCATCAGCAGTGACTGCGTGACGAGC
>JAPSIU010000430.1:0-953 GCA_031178565.1 Leucobacter sp.
GAATGCGGACCTTCCTCCACCTCCTGGTCAACACCGCGGTCGCGAATCTCACGACGAACTTCCTGTGGTTCGCGCTCGTCTTCTGGGTGTACATCGAGACGGAGAGCATCCTCGCGACGGGGGTGCTCGGCGGAGCGTACATGCTCATCATCGCGCTCTGCTCGATGTACTTCGGCAGCCTCGTGGACCGCTTCCGCAAGCTGATCGTGATGCGCCTCTCGGCCTGGATCTCGCTGTTCGCGTTCCTCGTCGCGTGCGCGCTCTTCTTCGTGCTGGGCGAGGGAACGCTCCTCGACCTCACCGGCCCCTGGTTCTGGGTCTTCTCGGTCGTGGTGCTCATCGGCTGCGTGGTCGAGCTGCTGCGCAATCTCGCACTCTCCACGACGGTGACGCTCCTCGTTCCGGCCGAGCGCCACGCGAACGCCAACGGGCTCGTCGGCACGGTGCAGGGGCTCGCCTTCATCGCGACGAGCGTGTTCAGCGGGCTCTCGGTCGGCATGCTCGGGATGGGCCCCACGATGATCATCTCCGCGGTCTGCACCGCGATCCCCCTCGTGCACCTGCACCTCATCCGGGTGTCGGAGCCGGAGATCGTGCACGACCCGGAGCGCCGAGCGGTCGATTTCCGCGGCGGCTTCCTCGCGGTGCTCGCGGTTCCCGGGCTGCTCGCGCTCGTGATCTTCACGACCTTCAACAATCTCACGGGCGGCGTATTCATGGCGCTGCTCGATCCCTACGGGCTCACGCTCTTCCCCGTCGAGATCTGGGGCATCGTGTTCGGGGTCGCGTCGACGGGCTTCGTCATCGGGGGAGCGGTCGTGGCGAAGTGGGGCCTCGGCCGGAATCCGATCCGCACCATGCTGTTCCTCGTGGCCTTCACGGGGCTGCTCGGCGCCCTGTTCACGATCCGCGAGTGGGGATGGCTCTTCATCCTCGGCATCTGGTTGTTCATG
>JAPSIU010000430.1:963-2416 GCA_031178565.1 Leucobacter sp.
GTGTGCCGATCCGGGCGTCCGATGTTCATGATGGTGATGCCCGCGATCGAGGCGGCCGAGCAGACCGTCATCCAGCGCGTCGTCCCGTTCGGCAAGCAGGGGCGCGTCTTCGGCTTCGCCATGACCTTCGAAGCGGCGACGGCGCCGATCACCTCGTTCCTCATCGCGCCGATCGCGGAGTTCTGGGTGGTGCCCTATATGGATGACGATGCCGGACGCGACCGCTGGGGCTGGCTGCTCGGCGACGGCGACGCGCGCGGGATCGCCCTGATCTTCCTGTTCGCGGGGCTGCTCTCGGTCCTCCTCGCGGTCGGCGCCTCACTCACCGGCTCCTATCGGCTGCTCTCCCGGAGCTTCGCGGAGTCCCCGGCACCGAACGAGGGTGCCGCGGCGCCCTCGGAGGAACCGGCTGACGAGCTGGCAGACGAACCCGCGGAGGAGCCCGCGGAGGAGGGAGGCCGGTTCACTCCCAGCTGACTCGGGGCTCCGTCTCGGAGAAGTCCACGTACGGCTGGAGCAGTTCTCCGCTCGAATAGAGCGTTCCGCTGATCGGCTCGCCCGCTCGGTCCGCCTCGATGCGGGTCGCGATGTAGATGTAGTCGTACGTCGTCGCCCGGACGGGGTCGGTGCCGTCGAGTTCGATGCTCAGTTCCCCGAGGGCCTGCTCGCCCTCCGCGGTGAGCGCCCGCTGCGCCGTCCCCTCGACGGGGATCGCCCCGTCGTCCAGGGGCGCCGAGACGTCGAGGCCGCAGGGGGTCGTCAGCTCGGGGAGGGCCAGGCACTCCTCCAGCGAGGCGCGCACGAGCCGGCGGAAGGTCTCCGCCGATTCCTCGGTGAGCATCGGCTCGGCGATGTACAGCGGTTCGAGGTCGTCATCCGACGCGATGGTGAACATCTCCTCCGCGACGCCGCTCACCGAGACCTCGAGGGCGTCGCCGTCGAGTTCGATCTCGTAGGCGCCGGGAAAGACCGCGGGCTCGGCGTCCTCCGGCTGCACGCCGTTCACGGTCGCGCCGAGGCCGTCGAAGCTCGAGAGCGGAAGGTGCACGAGGGCGTCGAGGATCTCCCACTCGCCGGATGTGTTCCAGACGTCGAACTGGCGGGTCACGCTCCTGTCCCCGAGCCGGAAGGTCGCGCTCACCGCAGCCCGGGCGGCGTCGGGGTCGGCACCCGGGTCGCGGACGACGATGTCCGTCAGGGGAGCCAGCTCCAGCGATCGCTCGAGCACCTCGTCCGAGAGCAGAGCGTCTCCGGCGTCTCCGGCGTCTCCACCGGCGAGCGAGGCGGCGGCGCCGGCGTCCCCCTCGGCCAGCGCGGTCAGGAACTGCTCGACCGACTCGGCCGCGGTGGAGGCGGTCGGCGCGGCTTCTGCTGCGGGACCGGCACCCGAGCCTCGACCGGCTGCGCCGCCGGCGAGGGATCCGATCGCCGTCGCGGCCGCGATCAGCAGGAT
>JAPSIU010000086.1 GCA_031178565.1 Leucobacter sp.
GCGGGGCGACGCACGATGATCGTGAGCGCTCAGGTCGACGACGGCAGCGGCGAAACGGTGCTGGATCGCGACAACCTCGCCGTGCTGCGCGCGCTGCGCCCGTCGGGCCTCCTCACGATCGGTACGATCCCGGAGTTCGCGGAGCTCGCCGAGCTGACGTCGACGGTGCCCACGGTCGTCGCGAGCGCGATCGACGCCACGGACGACACGGTCGCGACCGTGCGGAGCGACGACGACGCGGGGATCGGCCTCGTCGTCGACCACCTCATCGCGCAGGGCCTGCGGCGCATCGTGTTCGTCGGCGGCGAGGGCGGAACGGTCTCGGCGTCGCGCGAGCGAGCGTTCCGCGCGATCGCTCAGCAGCGGGGCCTCGGCGAGGACGCGCGCGTCGAACGAGCCGACTTCACGGAGGTCGGCGCGCGGCGCGCCGTAGATCGGCTGCTCGCCGGGGATGGCCTGCCCGAGGCCGTCGTCGCCGTGAACGACCTGACCGCCGTCGCCGTGATCACAGCGCTTGAGGCGGCGGGCGTACCGGTGCCGGGCGGATGTCGCGTCACGGGCTATGACGACACCACACTGTCGGCGATCCCGCGCATCTCCCTCACGAGTGTGGACCCCGATAACCGGCGCATCGGTCGTGAGTCCGCGGAGGCGCTGCTCGCCGCCGCCGACTCGCACGAGCGCCGCCGCGAAGTGCTGATCCCGCCGAGCCTCGTCGTGCGGGGATCCTCCGTCGCGGCGTAGCCCGCGTCGGCGGCGGCCGCTCCCATCGTGCCACGCCGGTGCCTCACCGAGGTATGTCCGCGAGGTGCTGCGCGGTTGACGCGGCGCGGGAAATGCGCGTACAATTTGGACCGGTCCAAATCGATGGCGAAGGGGCGACGAATGCACGAGAACGGATCGCAGCCGAGGAGCTACGAGCTGCTGATCGGCGGCGAGTGGCGGGAAGCGTCGAGCGGAGAACGGCAGGGGATCCACTCCCCCTACGACGGTCGCCCCGTGGGCGAGGTCGCCGTCGCGTCGGCCGTCGACGTCGACGCGGCCATCACCGCGGGAGAACGGGGCGCGGCCGCTTGGCGCCGGACCCCGGCCCACGAGCGCGTCGCGATCCTGCACCGCGCCGCCGACCTCGCCGACCAGCGCGCCGACGAGATCGCGGCGACCATCTCGGCCGAGAACGGGAAGCCGCTCACCGAGGCTCTCGGAGAGGCCCGCCGATCCGGCGCCATCATCAGACTCTCGGCCCACGAGGGCAGTCAGGTCTACGGCGACAGTCTGCCCCTCGACGCGAACCCGGGTACGGGGCAGGACAAGGTGGGCTTCACGCTGCGCCAACCTGTCGGGATCGTCGTCGCGATCACCCCGTTCAACTACCCCGCGTTGCTGGTGCTCCACAAGGTCGGCCCGGCCCTGGCGTCCGGCAACGCGGTCATTCTCAAACCCGCGAGCGCCACCCCGCTCACGGCGCTCGCGCTCGCGCGGATCTTCATCGAGGCCGGCGTACCCGAGGGAGTGCTCTCGGTGCTCACCGGCCCCGGCGGGACGCTCGGCGACGCGCTCGTCTCGGATCCCCGCGTCCGCAAGATATCGTTCACCGGCTCCACCGGGGTGGGGGAGCGAATCGCATCGATCGCGGGCGTGAAGAAGCTCTCGCTCGAGCTCGGGGCGTCGTCACCGACGCTGATCCTGCCGGGAGCCGACATCGAGAAGGCCTCGTCGGCGGTTGCGGCGGGCGGCTACGTCAACGCCGGCCAGGTCTGCATCTCGGTGCAGCGCGTGATCGTGCACCGAGACGTCGAGGCCGACTTCCTCGACGCGCTGCGTCCGAAGGTCGAGGCGATCCGCATGGGCGACCCGTTCGCCGACGGCACGACGCTCGGGCCGCTCATCGCAGAGCGCGAGGCGAGGCGCGTCGAGAGCAGCATCGCGCGGGCGATCAGCGACGGCTCCTCCCTCCTCTCGGGCGGCGAGCGGGACGGCGCGTTCGTGTCCCCCGCGATCGTCACCGGGGTCGACACACGCCAGGCCTTCGCGCAGGAGGAGCTCTTCGGCCCGGCAGTCGCCGTAACCTCTGTCGACAGCTTCGACGCGGCCATCGACGCCGCGAACGGCACGCCCTACGGGCTCGCCGCGGGCGTCTTCGGCGGCACGCTCTCCGAAGGGGTTCGAGCCATGCGCGAGATCGACGCGGGCAGCGTGCATCTCGGCTGGACCCCGCTGTGGCGGGCCGATCTCATGCCCTACGGCGGCCTCAAGGCCAGCGGATACGGCAAGGAGGGCGTGCGGTCGGCGGTCGAGGAGATGACGGAAGTGAAGACGGTCATCATGCACGGATAGCCGGTTCGGGATCGGGATCGGGATCGGGATCGGGATCGCCAGAGGGTGACAGTGCACAACAGGAAGCAGAAGGAGCATCCGAACATGGTCCACGGAACATCGGGGGAGACGGTCCGACTCACCGTCGCGCAGGCGATCGTGCGGTACATCGCAGCGCAGTACACGGTCGCGGACGGTGTGCGGCAGCGCTTCGTGCCTGCGGCCCTCGGCATCTTCGGCCACGGCAACGTCGCCGGCCTCGGCCAGGCGCTGGCGGAGCACGCCGACAGCCTGCCGTTCGTGCAGGGGCGCAACGAGCAGGCGCTCGGCCACATGGCCACCGGTTTCGCGAAGGCGTCGAAGCGGCGGCGCACCCTCGCCGTGACGGCGTCGATCGGCCCGGGATCCACCAATCTCGTGACCGCCGCCGCGCTGGCGACCGTGAACCGGATCCCGTTGCTCCTCCTCCCGGGAGACACCTATGCGACCCGGCGCCAGGGCCCCGTGCTGCAGCAGCTCGACCTGCCGGGTACCCCCGACGTCACGGCGAACGACGCGTTCCGCCCGGTCTCCCGCTTCTTCGATCGGATCACCCGGCCCGAGCAGCTGCTCACGGCCCTGCCGCAGGCGTTCCGCGTGCTCGCGAACCCCGAGGAGACCGGTGCCGTCGTGCTCGCCCTGCCCCAGGACGTGCAGTCGCACGCCTACGATTTCCCGGCCGAGTTCTTCGCCGAGCGCGACTGGGTGATCCGGCGTCGCGTGCCCGACGCCGCCGAGGTGGCCGAAGTGGCGTCGCTGATCCGCTCCGCCGAGCGCCCGCTCGTCATCGCGGGCGGCGGCGTCCACTACTCCGACGCGCGGTCGAGTCTCACCGAGCTCGGCAAACAGACGCTGCTCCCGATCAGCGAGACCTTCGCGGGCAAGGGCGCCGTGACCGAGGACGGGCCGTGGAGTGTGTTCGGGATCGGGCTCGAGGGCTCGCCCACCACGAACCGTCTGGCCGAACGCGCGGATCTCATTGTGCACGTCGGCACCCGTCTCACGGACTTCGCGACGGCGTCGCAGTCGTTGTTCGCGAACCCCGATGTGCGCTTCGCGTCGATCAACGTGGTCGAGCACGACGCCGTGAAGCAGGGGGCCACCGCGGTGATCGCCGACGCCCGGCTCGCGCTCGCCGCGCTCGCCGCCGAGCTCGAGGGCTACCGGGTGCCCGCTGCGTGGGCCGCGGAGGTCGAGGCCGCCCGAGCCGAGTGGATCCCGGTGCGCGACGCCGCGCTCGATTCCGACACCCGTTTCCCCAAGGATCAGCACCCCGAGCTGCCCGACACCGACGCCGTGCTTACGCAGGGCCAGCTCATCGGGCTGATACAGGAGCACGCGCGCCCGGGCGACACGATCGTGGCCGCAGCGGGCGGCCCTCCCGGGGACCTCCAGAAGGTGTGGGACGCGACCGGGGAGCGCCACGCGCACCTCGAGTTCGGGTTCTCGTGCATGGGCTACGAACTGCCCGCGGCCATGGGCGTGCGCGTCGCCGATCCGGATCCCGAGCACCGCGTCACGGCGTTCATCGGCGACGGCACGTTCGTCATGATGCCGACGGAGATCGTCACCGCCGCTCAGGAGGGCATCCCCTTCACAGCCGTCATCTCCGAGAACCACGGCTACCAGGTCATCCGCCGCCTGCAGATGTGGCGCACGGGAGAGCACTTCGGCAACGAGTTCCGCTACCGCGACGGCGACGGGACACTGACCGGCGCCGACGCCGGACGGCTCGAGGGCGACTACCTGCGGATCGACCTCGCGCAGATCGCGGCGGGTCTGGGCGCGGAGGTGCGCACGCCGATCACGGCCGACGAGGTGCGTTCGGCGCTCGACGAGACCCGCGGGGTGCGCGGCCCGGTCGTGATCGTCGTGCCGACGATCCCGCACGCGGATCTCCCCTCCTCCGAGGTGTGGTGGGATGTTTCTCCGGCCGAGGTCTGGGAGCGGGTCGACACCTCCGAGAAGCTCGCCGAATACGGTGAGGGCCTCGCGATGCAGCGGTGGCACGGATGAGCGCAGCGGTTGCCGGTGCCGAGCCCGTGAGCAGCGCGGTTTCGACTCGCGAGCCCGCTCGACCGGCGGTGGGCCCGCTCGCGGCGGGCCGCTCCCTGCGCGAGCGCTTTCTCTCGGGTGAGCCGACGATCGGCACCTTCCTCGGGCTCGGGTCGGTGACGGCGGCGGAGGTGTGCGCGGCGGCCGGCCTCGACTGGGTGCTCGCCGATCTCGAGCACGGCGGCGGGGACGAGGACCAGGTGGGTGCGATCGTCGCGGCCGCCGGGTCCTACGGCGCCGCCACGCTGGTACGCGTCGAGCAGCCGGAGCGCATCCGCATCGGCCGCGCGCTCGACGCCGGTGCCGCGGGCGTGATGTTCCCGCGCATCTCGAGTGCGGCGGAGGCGGCGGAGGCGCGTCGGCATCAGCTGTACCCGCCTGCGGGGGACCGCGGGGTAGCGAGCTACAACCGCGCCGCGCGCTGGACGCTCGACACCCCGGCGCTCGACTCGGCGAACGACACGATCGCCGGCATCGTGCAGATCGAGACCCGCGGGGCGGTCGACGATCTCGACGCGATCGCGGCGACCCCCGGCGCCGACGTGCTCTTCGTCGGCCCGCAGGATCTGAGCTACGCGCTCGGCGTGCCGCGGCGGTTCGACCACCCCGACTTCCAGGAGGTGCTGGATCGGGTGGTCGCGACCTGCCGTCGGCACGGCAAAGCCGCGGGGATCCTGGCGAACGATCGCACCGCCGCCGAACGCTATCTCGAGCGCGGTTTCTCCTTCGTCGCGATCGGATCGGACGCGACGCTGCTCGCGCAGACCGTCCGTGCCGCGATCCCGAACGGCGGGACTCATGCCGCCGAGTGAGGGAGCGGAGAGCCTCGCACCGCCGGTCGCCGCTCAGTCTGCGGGCTCTCCGGTCGTCGTCGGCCTCGGCCCGGTCGATCCAGCCCTGGTGCGGCCGTACCTGCCGGCCGACACGATCTTCGTGCCCGACCCCGCGGGCGGCGATCTCGCGCTCGCCGAGGGGGCCATCGTGCGCGCCGCGTACGACGTCGATCGGGCGCTGCTCGACCGGATGCCGAGGCTCCGGATCATCGCTCGTACGGGCGTCGGCGTCGAGCGAGTCGATGTCGATGCGGCGCGCGAGCGGGGCATCGCGGTCGCGGTGACCCCCGGCAGCAACAGCAGAGCCGTCGCGGAGGGGGCGTTCGCGATGATCGCCTCGCTCGTGAAACGGGTGGGCGAGTCGAACGCGTTCGTCGCGTGCGGGCGCTGGGGCATCGACCCGGCGCCCGTTCCCGGGGATCTCTTCGGTCTGACGCTCGCGGTGCTCGGCTACGGCCGGATCGGCCGGATCATCGCCGGTTTCGGCGAGGCGTTCGGCATGCGGGTGATCGTGCACGACCCGTTCGTGCAGGCCGACGGATTCGAGAACGTCTCGCTGGAGGACGCGGTGCGCCGTGCCGACGCGCTGACGCTGCACCTGCCGGGCGGCGGCGGGGAGCTGCTGCCGCTCGAGCTGCTGCGCGAGGCGAAGCCCGGTCTCGTGCTGGTGAACTGCGCCCGCGCAGACCTCGTGAGCGCGGCGACGCTGGAACAGGCGCTCGTCTCCGGTATCCTCGGGGGCGTCGGTCTCGACGTGTTCGAGTCGGAACCCGCGTCGAGCCATCCGCTTGCCGGGATGCCCGGCGTGTTGCTCAGTCCGCACACCAGCGGGCTCTCCGCAGGTGCGATGGCGGCCACGTTCCGGATGGCGGCGGAGGCGGTCACCGACGTCCTCGCCGGTCGTTACGCAACCTTTACCGTAGGGGATGCCCGCTGAGTCGGGTTACGGTACTGTAAAGAGAGAGCGTAAGCTTTGTAACGACATTAGTTCAATAACACGATGGAGTGAAGCTATGTTGAAATCACGTATGGGTCGCTGGGCGAAGTTCGGCCTCGCCGGAGTCGCCGCGACAGGCGCGCTGCTGCTTGCCTCGTGCGGTTCGCCCGCGGGCGCCGGCGGGGGCGCGGGTGGCGGAGGCGGCGGAGGCGGTTCGGATCTCCCCGAGCTGAAGGTCGCGCTCGTCACCCACGCGGCACCCGGGGACACGTTCTGGGACACGATCCGCGCGGGCGCCGAGGATGCGGCCGCGAAGAACAACGTCGAACTGCTTTACAGCTCCGACCCCGATGGCGCGCGTCAGGCGCAGCTCGTGCAGCAGGCGGTCGACCAGGACGTGGACGGCATCGTCGTCACCCTTGCGAAGGCCGATGCGATGTCCGGCGAGGTGAAGAAGGCCGTGGAGGCGGGCATCCCCGTCTTCAGCATCAACGCGGGTGAGAACGAGTTCAAGGACATGGGGGTGCTCGCGCACTTCGGCCAGAACGAGTTCATCGCGGGCCAGGCCGCGGGCGAGCAGTTCAACGCCGCGGGCCTGAAGAAGGTCATCTGCGTGATCCAGGAGCAGGGTCACGTCGGCCTGGAGGCGCGCTGCGAAGGCCTCGCCGACACCTTCACCGGCACCTCCGAGGTGCTGTACGTGACCGGTACCGACATGACGAACGTCGCGTCGACGATCACCTCGAAGCTGCAGACCAACAAGGACATCGACGGCGTCCTCACGCTGGGCGCGCCGTTCGCGCTCACCGCGCAGGACTCGATCAAGGACGCCGGCAGCAGTGCGGTCCTCGCGACGACCGACCTGAACGGAGATGTCTACAACGGCATCAAGGACGGAACGATCCTCTTCGGTATCGACCAGCAGCCGTTCATGCAGGGCTACTCCAGCGTCGAAGCCGTCCGGCTCTACGACCAGGGCGGCTACGTGCTCGGCGGCGGCCAGGCTGTGCTGACCGGCCCCGCTGTGGTCAACGCGGACAATGCGGACAGCGTCGCCAAGCAGTTCGAGAAGAAGTCGGACGACGCGGAGTAGCCCCTCCGGGGAAGCACAGATACATGTCTACAACCGCAGCTTCGAAGGCTGACGAGCGCCTGGCCTCCGGCAATCTCTTCACGAGATTCTTCACCAAGCCGGAGGCCGGCGCCACGGCCGCCGCGCTGGTGCTCGCGATCATGTTCGCCGTGGTCGCGCCCCAGTTCTCCCAGCCCGCGTCGATCGCGACGATCCTGTACGGTGCCTCCACCGTCGGCATCATGGCGGTGGGCGTCTCCCTGCTGATGATCGGCGGCGAGGTCGACCTGTCCGCCGGTGTCGGGGTGGTGTTCTCGGCGCTGTCCTCGTCCCTGTTCCTGTACTGGTTCGGAGGCAACGTCTGGGTCGGCGTCATCATCGGCCTGATCACCTCCCTCCTCATCGGGTTCGTGAACGGGTGGCTCCTGACGAAGACGAAGCTCTCGAGCTTCATCATCACCCTGGCGACGTTCTTCATGATCACCGGCTTGAACCTCGGTGTGACCCGCGCGATCACGGGCGGCGTCGCAGCCCCCTCGATAGAGCAGTGGGCCGGCTTCGATGCGGCCGCAGCCGTATTCGCATCCGATATCCCGGTCTTCGGGGTGAACGTGAAGATCACGGTCTTCTACTGGATCCTGCTGGTCATCGTCGCGACCTGGCTCCTGCAGCGGACGAAGATCGGCAACTGGATCTTCGCCTCGGGCGGCGCTCCGGATGCGGCCCGCGCGGTCGGCGTTCCGGTCGTCTGGACCAAGATCGGCCTGTACATGGGCGTCAGCTTCTGCGCGTGGCTGCTCGGCATGCACCAGCTGTTCGCGTTCAAGACCGTGCAGTCGGGCGAGGGCATCGGCAACGAGTTCCTGTACATCATCGCGGCGGTCGTGGGCGGCTGCCTCATGACCGGCGGCTACGGCAGCGCCATCGGCGGCGCGATCGGTGCGCTCATCTACGGCATGGCGCTCAAGGGCGTCGTCTACGCGGAGTGGAACCCTGACTGGCTGAAGTTCTTCCTCGGTGCGATGCTGCTCGGCGCCACCGTGCTGAACTTCACCCTGCAGCGCCGCGCCGCGAGGGGAGGCAAGAAATGAACGCCACGGCAACCGCCGCGCCCGCAACGGGCAACGCGCCGCTCGTCGAGCTGCGCGACGCCGAGAAGCGATACGGCAACATCATCGCCCTGCGCGATGTCAGCCTGAAGGTCGGTGCGGGCGAGGTGATGTGCGTGCTCGGCGACAACGGCGCGGGCAAGTCGACGCTCATCAAGATCATCGCCGGACTCCACCAGCACACGGCGGGGGAATACCTCGTCGAGGGCGAATCCGTGAAGTTCAGCTCGCCGCGCGAGGCGCTCAACCGGGGCATCGCGACGGTGTATCAGGATCTCGCGGTCGCGCCGCTCATGCCGGTCTGGCGCAACTTCTTCCTCGGCTCCGAGGTGACGAAGGGGTGGGGTCCGTTCCGGCGGCTCGACATCGACTTCATGCGGAAGACCGCGAAGAAGGAACTGCTCGACATGGGCATCGACCTGCGCGATGTCGACCAGCCGATCGGCACGCTCTCGGGCGGTGAGCGGCAGTGCGTCGCGATCGCGCGAGCGGTGTACTTCGGCGCGAAGGTGCTGATCCTCGACGAGCCGACCGCCGCCCTCGGTGTGAAGCAGTCGGGCGTGGTGCTGCGATACATCGTTCAGGCGCGCGATCGCGGGCTCGGCGTGATCTTCATCACCCACAACCCGCACCACGCGTACCCCGTCGGCGACCGGTTCCTGCTGCTCAAGCGCGGTTCGAGCATCGGCTACCACGAGAAGTCGGAGATCACGCTCGAGGAGCTGACCGGTCTCATGGCGGGCGGCGCGGAGCTCGAGCAGCTCGTGCACGAGCTGCGCCAGGTGGGCACGAGCACCGATACCGTGCGCACGATCCGCGACGAGATCGAGGGGGACGAGGCCGCCGGGGTCGGCAGGGTCACGGTGACTGAGGCCGTGAATATCAGGGATATTCCGGAGGGCGAGGACGGGCGCTGACGGAGTCCTCTCCGACTCGATCGATACGCAGGGGCGCTCATTCGTGGGAATGGGCGCCCCTGCGGCGTTCCGCGGGGTCGGCGTGCCCGCCGTGTCGCCGTGCCCGCCGTGTCCGCCCGGTTCTCTTCGGGCACCGATCCACCGAACTACCCACCAGAACGGCGGAAAACGTATGTCCTTCGTTGAATCGGTGCTCGTGGCTCACCGGATGCGGCAAGCACGGGATCGCGGTTCGGGATCGCGGGTCGGGATCGCGAGGTCGTGGAGCGCGGCCTCCGCGAAACGCCCCGCGCACGCGTCTTGCCTCATGTCAATAGGTCCGGGAGTGATTGGTGCTTGCCTCACGTAAATGGTCCGTGTAGCTCAGGCTGCGGGGCGAGTGCCTTGGGTGCGGGCTGCGGCGAGG
>JAPSIU010000087.1 GCA_031178565.1 Leucobacter sp.
CGGCGAGGGGTGGGGCGGGTCGGGCTGCGGGATCGTTCACGGCGCGATCGCTCAGGGCGCCGGCGGGGGCGGTTTATAGCAGGCGCTGTACGTGACGCTGTCGAGCACGAAGGGCGTCGACCAGGTCACGGTGATCGGGATCGAAGACGCCGAAGGAGTTCCAACGGTGGCGGTTGCGTACGAAGACACATCCGGAGTGAAGGAGATGAGCGACTTCGGATCCGCCGGCGGGTTTCCTCCGTCGTAGCAGGCACCGGTGAGCGCGACGTCGAAGGCGATGGGAGCGCGAGTCGGCGCCACGGTCACCCAGTCCGAGCAGTTGGCGCCGCCTTCGGCGTCGACGCACTGGCGCACTTCTGCGGTCTGACCGACAGCCGTCGGCACGACGAAACTCGAAGTCGGCGCACCGCCCCCGAGCCGGTACTCGAATCGAGCACCGAGCACATCGCTCGACGGTGCCGGACCGCCGAGGGGAACGAGGTCGTAGCGTGTGCTCGTGGCCGAAGGCAGAACGTTGGTCTTGTCGACCGTGTACGTGAGGTCGCCGCCCGGGGGCGGGAGCCGCCCACCCACGACAATCGGCTCGCTGGTCACGCTCTGCGCCCAGCCCCATCTGTTCTTCGCGCAAGCCTTGATGGTGATCGTCGAGTAGCGTTGAGCCCTCACAGTCTCCACCCGGGTTCCGTCGTCGTCGGTGCGCTTATTCGCGGAACAGCTCTCGCCGACACCGACGCCGTACTCGAGCCTCGAACCGCCGTTCGAGTTCACCACCAGGGTGACTGTGACCTCGCGGCTGCCGGGCTCCGTGGTCCAGCCCGAGATCGACACCGTCGGCAGGCCCCCGACCGCGACCGTCGCGCCCGTCGTACCCGCGCCCTCGCGCGCGTGTCCCGGAGGCGGCTCGTACGAGCTCAGCGGCACCACGGTGTAGGACTGCGGACCGAGGCCGAGCCCCGACACGTTCGCCGACGCATTCCTGCCGTCGATCGACAGCGTCTGCCCGCCGACGCTCAGCACGTAGCCGCTCGTCCCGGATGCTCCTCTGAAGCCGAATCTCACGGTCCCGCTCGTCGAGGATTCGGCGGACACCTGAGCGGTCGACACCTCCGGAGGTGCGGGGGTCGCGTACGCCCAGGCCACGACCGAGCTCGCGGTCCGGTCGGAGCTGCCGACCTCGTTCACCGCCCGCGCGGTGAACGTGTGCCGCTCCCCGACTACGAGGCCGCCCACCGTGCAGCGGTAGCTGCCTCCCGCGGCGCTGCAGCTCGCGTTCACGGCGCCGCCGTCCTGCTCGATCGTGACCCCGGTGACCGCCGGATAGGAGCCCTGCGCGCTCGTCTGCACCTCGAGGGTGACGCTGCTGGGTCCGTACTCGACCGCCGAGATCGCCGCGGGCGGGCGGGGGATGCCCTGCGCGTCGAGTTCGACCGTGCCGGTGCCCGCGCGCCCCTGTGCATCGCGCACCGTGTAACTCGCGGTGCAGCTCCCGCCCGGGCCCCTGGGATCCGGCCAGCCCACGCTCACGGCTCCGCCGGAGACCCGGAACGTCCTGGAGGTGCAGCTGCTGCCGTCCACGGCCTCGAGCGTCAGGCCGCCGCCGGCCTTCCCCGCGAAGGGGTCGTACTCGCCGGGCGCACCGATGACCTGGGCCTGGCAGCTCGAGCCGACGGTGCAGTTCAGCGCCACCGTCGCGCCGCGCGGGGCGTCCTTCGCGGCCTCGCCCACGCGGAGCGTGAGCGGCGCCTGGCTCTCCCCGGCTCCGGAGACGCGCACCGTCACCGCGTCCTGCGCGCCAGGGACGGCGTCCGCTCGGCTCTGCACAGTCAACCGGGATCCCTCGGAGCTCAGCTGGAAGTTCTGGCCGCCGCCGCTCACCTCGAAGCGCAGAGCACCGACTCGTCCCTCGCGCCCGCCCTGCCAGCTCACCATGTCGGCGAGATCGACCGTCTCCGAGGCGCCGGCGGCCACCGTCCTCGTGAGCGCCCGCAGCTCCGCCGCCGGTTCGGTCGGCACGATCTGCACGGGCAGCGCGAGCTGCGTCCACACCCGCTGTTCGGCGAGCTTCACGGAGATCACGCAGCTGTCGGTCCACGGGGCCCGGCTGCCCGAGTGATACCGCAGGCTCCCGGATCCGGCGCTCTCGCAACTCGCCTGCTCCCGTTGCACGGGGAACGCCCCCTGCCGCAGCTCGGCGCGGTCGCCCGGCGCGAGATCCACGACGTCGTTCACATTCACGTCGACCGACCGGTTCTCATCGACCGAGATGGGATCGAGGCCCGGCTTGAGCGTCAGGCGGAGCTCGTCCAGCGGGGGGATGACCAGGAAACCGAAGCTCTCGACCGCCGCTCCCGTTGCATCCTCGCCCGCGAGGCGGAAGGGTACGAGATCGCCCTCGGCCCGATACTCGCCGACGATGTTGGATCCGCGCACGCCGAAGCGCTCGGCCGCGGCGCCCCACACGGACAGTTTCAGGGCGCTCACGTCTCCGGACGCCCAGCGCACGCGATCGGTGACGACGTCGATGCCGCCGCGCTCGAGCTCGACCCGATCCGCCGCGGAGAGCACCGTGTCCCGCACGATCGGGGCCTGCTGGCCGACGCGGGCCGAGACCTGGACCACGATGAGGCCGTCGGCGGTGCTCGAGCTCGCGCTCGATCGCGCCGTGTACCGGTAGGAGACCGTTCCCGGTTCCTCACCGCCGCGCACCGCCACCCGGCCCTGATCCATCGCCGACAGATCGAGGCGCTCCGCGAGCGCACGGTACTCCGCGGAATCCTCGCCGCCCGGAACGTTCGGCACCACTTCCACGAGCTCGAGCGAACCCGCTGCGGGATCGATGTCGTTGTCGAGGGGGCGCACGGCCGCGGGCTCGCGGCTTCCCGTGGTCAGCCTGACGTAATCGCTGTAGGTGACGGGGGCGTTCGCGCGGGTCGCGGGATCGGTGACGACCACGCGCAGGCGGCCGCTCGCGTCGCCCCCGAACTCGTCGCGCACGGCGTACTCCACCGTGCGCACTCCTGGCTCGGCTCGCTCCGAGACTCCCACCTGGATCGCGCTGCTGCGCGGTGCGAGCGTCGCGGTGAGCTGCGGGTCCTCGAAGGCGTTCACGCCGACGAGGCGCACCCGGTCCCCGTCGGGGTCGACTCCCGAGAGCGGGACCTGGGCTGCCGTGCGCTCGCCCGGCGCGAGCCGCACGGTCACGGTCCGGGGCTGCGGATCCCGGTTCCCGTCGCGCGGAACGACCGTGACCTGCACACGGCCGACGTCCGAGGCCTCCGGCGAGCTGGCGCCGTAGGCGGTGTAACTCAGCGTGTAGGTGCCGGGCTCGCGCGGCGCGAGATAGCGCAGCGTGTTCCCCGAGGCGAAGGCGAGTTCGCCCTCGGCTTCGGACCCCGCGATCTCGGGGTGCAGCACGAGTCTCTGCCCGGGCGGAGCCACGTCGTTCTCCAGCACCGGGATGTCGATCACCGATCCCGCGCGCACCGTCGCCGTGTCGGAGACGGCGATCGCCCCCTCCGATCCCGAGTCCGGCACCTGGAACACGGTGAGTCGCCCGACCGCGGTCTCCGCACCGTCGGCGACCGCGACGTCGATGGAGCCGATCCGCCCGGGAGCGCCGTCCGCGGTCGAGCCCGACACACGCACCCTGGCGTGCTCGATGACGTCGGCGCGGAGCTGCCCGTCGATCACACTCGCGGAGCTCACCACGAGGGCCCGACTGTCAGCGCCGGGGATCGCGTCGAACACTTCGACGGTGGTGTCGGCGAGCGGGCGGACGAAGGCCCGGAGCGGCGGGAGCGCGAGACGCGCGCCGGCGTCCACCGCGGTGACGCGCATGACTCCGCTGATCTCCGCCTCGGTCACGGTATCGCGGATCGTCAGGGCCACGATCGAACTGCCCGCTTCGGGCGCGCTCACATCGATCGTCCCTGCCCCGGTGTTCACCGCCACGGTCGCCGCGCCGCTCTGCGCAACCGCGTCGACGAGCGCGTACGATCCCGAACCGCCCGTCACCCGGGTCAGGGGCCGAAGAGTCGCGGGCTCGTTCACGCGCACCGTGCTCGCGATGGGACGCAGCTCGGCGCTCGCCCCCGAGCGCACCGCGACGCGCAGCTCGCGCTCGGTCGATTCGCCGAAGCCGTCCTCCACCCGGATCCGCACCGCGATGTCGCTCTCGCCCGCGTTCGGATCGGTGTGGCGCAGCGCGAGACGGCCGTCCGCGGTGACGAGCGCCCTCGCCGGGTCGTCGGCGTTCACCGGGCTCGCGTCGGCGAGCATCATCGGGTCGCCCTCGGGATCGACCCAGCCCTCGAGGATCGGCAGCACCAGCGTTCCCCCCGGCGCGAGCTCGGGAGCGGGCCACTCGCGCTGGCAGCCCTCGACGGGGCACCACTGAGGCGCCGAGTGGGTCTCCGGCGGCGCGACGGCGAGCACGACGGTCGCGGGCTCGGAGACGGCGACGCCGTCGGTGATACGGTACGTGAAGCTCGCGCTCCCCTGCGCCCCCTCGCCTGGCCGGAACACGAGGCTCTGCCCGTCCCCGAGCATCTCCACCGCGCCGAAGTCGGGCGGCAGCCCCTCGCCGAGCCCCTCGGGCACGACCGTGAGCACGTCTCTCCGGTTGGGATCGAAGTCGTTGAGGAGCACGGGAAGCGGCGCCGGCTCGTTCGCGCGCACACCGAAGGCGTCGTCCACCGCGACGGGAGGCTGCTGCTCCGTGGCCTCGCGCACGACCACCGTGCCCTCCTCCCGCTTCGGCGGATCGACGAGCGACCACTGCTCGACGGGGATGAGCCGCCCGTCCGGAACCGTCCACAGCATCCCCGTCTGCACCTCGGAGAGGAGGGCTCGGGATCCGTTCGTCCGGATCACCGGTTCGGGATCGCCCGGCATCGTCACGCTCTCGTCGAGTTCCAGCTGCGTCCGGTCGTCCGCCGACGACCACATCGCGGCCTCGCTCGGTCCGATCCAGGCGGCGTAGCGCTCCGCTCCGACCGAGACCGGCTGGGCCGGTACGCCGTCCGCCTCGGCCACGCGCTCGGCCTCGCCTCCGGCGACGCGCCAGAGACCGGAACCGTCTGCGATCAGGACCTCGTTCCCGGCGTCGCGCGCGCTCGAGGCCTGCAGCCTCGCTTCCTCCCCCGTGTCGAGCGAGACGGGCTCCTCGGCCCCTTCCAGCCAGAGACGCCCCGACGAGGCCTCGAAGAGGACCCACGACCCGCCGACGACCGCGAGCTGAACCCCCGACTCCGGAACCCCGTCGGGCACCTGGGCGCTGCCGCGGAACTCCTCGCTTCCCGCGTCGTACCAGTGGATCGTGTGCTCGGCCGCGGAGAACAGGGCGACCGTGCCCTCCGCGTCGATCGCGGCGGCGTCGGCCCGGAAGCGCTCGGCCTCGCCGTCCTCCTCGCCCCGGGACTCGGGATCGCCGGCCTCGCCGTCGCGCTGCTCCTCCGCCAGCGGATCCAGCAGCCGCGGTTGGCTCAGCGCCGCCGCGTCGACATCCGGATCCTTCACGGTGCTGAGGAAGGCCTGCCCGTCCTCTGTGCGGAAGAGCACGGAGTCGCCCGCGGAGATCGCGTCCCGGGTCCCGCTCGGGGTCCGCACCGCCGTCGGGCCTTCGGTGTCCCCGTTCCCGGTGCCGCCCGCGGGAACCGCCGTCTCCTCGGTCGCCCCGGTCTCTTCGTTCCCTTCGCCTTCCTCGCCCTCCTCGCCCTCCTCGATGAGATTCTCCGGCACCGCCGGATCGATCGGCCAGGCCCGGCCGTTGCCGTGGCTGAGGACGATCCCCTGCGCTCCCGACTGCACGACTCCCGTGGGATCCTCGACCGAGCGCACCGTGTCGATCTCGGCGGTGATGGTGTTCACCCGCGCGTACTGACCGGAACTGCGCATGGCCCAGACCGAGGGCTCCTCGCGCGGCGTCTCCCGGGCGTCGTACCCCGCTGCGACCACCGCGATCGTCGCGATCACCGCGAGCGCCACGCCTCCCGCGATCCCGCTCACGAGCCGCGATCGGCGACTCCGTGCGGCGCGGATCCGCCGCGCGCCCGCCATCAGGCGCCGCCGATCAGCATGGCCGCGAACGCGACGACGGCGACCGCCGCGACCGCCAGCCCGGCGCCGAGCAGCCCCGCCCGCAGCGATGACCGCGATCCGTCGGGGAGCACCTCGTCATCGGAGCTCTCGAGTTCTCGAGCGCTCTGCAGCTCACGCCGTTTCTGCGCTCTGCCGTTCTCCTGGACGGAGGAGACGGCGGGGCCGCGCACCCCGCCGGGAGCCGCGGCCGGGGTGATCCAGGCCGAGGCGACGACGTCGAGGGGCGTCACGTCGAACCCGTACCACCGCTGCAACTGCTGCAGCGCCTCGCCGAACTCCCGCATCGACGCGAAGCGCTGCTCCGGCCGCGGAGCGAGGGCTCGCGCGAGGGCGCGGTCGAAATGCTCGTACCCCTGCACGCCGGGCACGGGCGTGTACCGGGCGCGCCGGATCCGCTCCATCATCTTCGACTCGGTGTTCTGCGCGCGGTCGGGTTTCGCGAACGGCGACCGGCCGGCCGCGAACGTGTAGAGCGTCGCGCCCAGCGACCAGATCTCGCTCGCCACGGTCCCCGTCGTGTCCCCGGACACGACCTCGGGTGCGGCCCAGGGGATGGACATCGCCCGGCTCGTCCCCTCCCCCCGCATCTGCCCGCGCAGCGAGACGATGCCGAAGTCCGCGAGCACGGGTCGTCCCGTCGTCGCGAGCAGCACGTTCGAGGGTTTGACGTCTCGGTGCAGCACACCCGATTGGTGGGCGGTCTCGAGCGCGCCGGCCAGCCGCACGCCGGTGTCGAGCACCTCCGGGAGCGGACTCGGCCTCCGCTTGGCGCGATCCCGCAGCGACTGCGGGCAGTACTCCATCGCGAGATAGGGCCGGCCGTCGGACGAGATGCTCGCCGCGAAGATCGAGACGATCGACGGGTGGCTCGAGAGCCGCGCCATGGCATCCGCCTCGGCCTCGAACGCGGATCGGCTACTCGAGGTCGACAGATCCTCGTCGAGCACCTTCACCGCGACCACTCGCCGAGGCATGTCCTGCTCGTACTGGTAGACCTGGGCGAATCCGCCCGAGCCCAGCGGGCGCACATAGTTGAAGCCCGAGATCCGCGGCGGGCTCGCCGCGACCGGCTTAGACACGCCTCGACAGCGCGATCGGAACCGGGAACGAAGACATGGTCCTATTTTAGACACGCCGCGACGCACGAACGGCCCCTCTCCGCCTGCGCGGGGAGGGGCCGTTCACGGATGCTCGTCGTGCTGCGCGAGCCGCAGGCGAGCTGGCGGGTCAGAGACCGGCGACGTCGAGCGGGATGCCCGGTCCGAAGGTCGTCGAGACGGCGCCCTTCTGCACGTACTTGCCCTTGGCCGACGACGGCTTCAGGCGCGAGATCTCATCGAGCACCGAGTTGATGTTGTCGGTGAGCTGCTCGGCCGAGAACGAGGCCTTGCCGACGATGAAGTGCACGTTGGCGTGCTTGTCGACGCGGAACTCGATCTTGCCGCCCTTGATCTCGGTCACGGCCTTCGCCGGATCCGGGGTGACGGTGCCGGTCTTGGGGTTCGGCATGAGGCCGCGGGGGCCGAGCACCTTGCCCAGACGACCGACCTTGCCCATGAGATCCGGGGTCGAGACGGCCGAATCGAAATCGGTGTAGCCTGCGGCCACCTTCTCGATCAGCTCGTCGCCGCCGACCTCGTCGGCGCCGGCGGCGATGGCCGCCTCCGCCGCGGCCCCGACCGCGAACACGATGACGCGTGCGGTCTTACCGGTGCCGTGCGGGAGGCTGACGGTGCCGCGCACCATCTGGTCGGCCTTGCGGGGATCCACGCCGAGCTTGACTGCGACCTCGACGGTCGAGTCGGTCTTCGTGGAACCGGTCTCCTTCGCCAGGGCAACAGCCTCGGCGGGAGTGTAGAACTTGTCTGCCTGGATCTTCTCGGCAGCGGCGCGGTACGCCTTCGACTTCTGTGCCATGTCCGTGTCCCCTACTCGACCGTGATGCCCATGGAGCGGGCGGTGCCCGCGATGATCTTCGACGCCGCGTCGAGGTCGTTCGCGTTGAGATCGGCCTGCTTCTGCTCGGCGATCGCGCGGACCTGGTCGGCGGTCACCTTCGCGACCTTGACGGTGTGCGGGGTGCCCGAGCCCTTCTGAACGCCCGCGGCCTTCTTCAGCAGCTCGGCTGCCGGCGGGGTCTTCAGGACGAAGGTGAACGAACGGTCTTCGTACACGGTGATCTCCACCGGGACGACGTTGCCGCGCTGGGATTCCGTGGCCGCGTTGTAGGCCTTGCAGAACTCCATGATGTTGACGCCGTGCTGACCCAGCGCAGGACCCACGGGGGGTGCCGGGTTGGCTGCGCCGGCCGCGATCTGAAGCTTGATCAGACCGGTGACCTTCTTGGCTTTTGCCATGACTGTTTCCTTTCTTCGAACGGCCGCCGTGCGCGGCCGTTCTCCCGCCTCTTCGGCCGATCCGAAGCGCGGTGCTGCTTGCGAGACGCAAACCCCAACAGCTTACCCGATCCGCGCCGATCCCGCACCTGCGGTTCTGCCGGCCGCTGCATGCCTCCTCTGCTCCCCATCCCTTGCTCCCCTCCTGGCTCGCCTCCCCTACTCCCCGTCCCTTGCTCCCCGTCCCTTGCTCCCCTCCTGGCTCCCCTCCTGGCTCGCCTCCCGTACTCCACCTCCCCGACTTGTCCATCCCCTCCCTGGCTCGCGCGCTTTCACCCAGCGGCACCGATTCGATGTCGAACTCGCACGTTCCCGGAGATTCGCATGTTCCTCGTCGAATCGGTGTCGCACGGTAGTCCAAGGTCGCGGGATCCGACCCGACGACTCGCCGCTCACAGCCGCCCGATCCACCGGGCCTCCCGCAAGTTATCCACATTTCGGTCGATCCGCTCACCCCGCGACGGCGCCGGCCGAAGAATAGGCGGCATGACCGTTGAACAAGCGCTCCGCGCCCTCGGAGGCGTCTCCCCGACCTCGCGCGTCATGGCCCGCGGATACTCCCAGTACGACATTCGCAAGGCATATAACCGAGGCGGACTCATCAGACCGCGCAGGGGGTGGATCGCGTTCCGCTCCAGCGACCCGCAACTGCTGTTCGCCGCCGGCCACGGTGTCACGCTCAGCTGCGTCACCCAGGCGAAGCGGATCGGGCTCTGGGTGCTCGAGGAGGATCGGACCCACGTGGCGGCACCCCGAGGCCGGAAGGTCGACCTCGAGGACGCGAAGATCCACCGCAGACGGCCGCTCACCCCTCGACCCGTCGGCCTCCTCGAAGACGGCATCGACAACGTGCTGGATTGCGTCGCCTACTGCCAGCCTCACGACGAGGCGCTCGCCGTGTGGGACTCGGCTCTTCAGAAAGGCCTCACTGATCTGCAGAAGCTCGAAGCACTTCCTCTGGGCCCGAAAGCCCGAAGACTGGTCTCGGAGGCCACGCCGTTCTCGGATTCCGGGCTCGAGACGTTCGTACGCAGCAGGATGAGCTGGCTGGGGCTTCCCATCCGATTCCAGATCTGGTTGCACGGACATCGCGTCGACATCCTCATCGGCGATCGCCTCGTGATCCAGCTCGACGGCCGGGACCACGTCGGAGCGCAG
>JAPSIU010000431.1 GCA_031178565.1 Leucobacter sp.
CGCACCGAAGCGCAGGATCTTCGACAGCTGCTCGGACAGGTTCGTGAACGCCGTGTTGCCGTGCGTGCGGTTGGTGACCTGGTGCACCCACATGCTCGCGCTCGTGACTCCGGCCATCGAGCCGACGGACTGGTGCTCGTGGCACGGCGAGAAGGTGATCTCACCCGACGCCGCGAGCTCGAACGCCTCGTCGATGTCCTGCGCGAGACCCTCGAAGACGAGTGCGCCGGTGACTGCGCCCTTCATCGGACCCGACATCCGGGTGAACTCGATGGGAGGCCCGGCGTGCAGGATGGTCTTCGCCGTCATCCCCGGCACGGTGTCGATCGCCTGACCGAAGCCCTCGAGGAACGGCTGCGCCGACAGGATGCGCTCGAGCGCCACCTGATTGGCGGCGTCGATCGTCTCGGCGATCGCGGGATCCTCGAGGCGGCTCAGAGCAGCGATGACCTCGGGGTCGCCGCCGCCCGGCGGGGTCCAGTCCATCAGGACCGGATCGACGCCCTGCCTCTTCAGGTCGTCGGCGAACATGTCGAGGCCGAGATTGACCGGCTTCAGGCTCGCGGAGAACAGGTCGTTCACGCTCATCAGTTGTCACCCTTCGCGACGAATTCGCGGGCCAGCAGCCCGAGGTTGGTGGAGGAGGAGGCGATGGTCACGCCGGCCGCCTCGAGCTGAGCGATCTGCTCGCCGATGGCGGGGGTGTCGAGATCGGTGCCCAGCACGTAGCCGAGGATCTCGAGGTGGTGACCGCGCTCGGCGGCGATCGCCTTGGCCTCGGTGATAGCGGGGATCGTGACGCCGACAGGGTCGGCGTGCGCGCCGAAGCCCAGCACGAAGTCCATGGCGATCACGCCGACGGACGGATCCTTCGCCTCCTCGACGATGCGCTGCAGGCGCAGCGACGGGTCGATCATCGGGTGCGGACGACCGTTCGTGAAGTCGTCGTCGCCCATGTCGAGGAAGGTGTGCTCGCGTGAGTCGTCCATGGCGCCGATCCGGCAGGCCGGGTCTTTCTGGATGTTGGAGTACACATTGCCGTACTTCGCCAGGGCCGCGAACATCGATTCGTCGCACAGAGTTCCGCCGCAGAACAGGCCGCGCACGTACTTCTGCTCGGGGGCCAGCTTGGCGCGCACCTCCTCGATCAGAGGGATGTTCAGCGGGTGCTTGTCGAGGCTCGACTCGTCGATGCCGGATGCGACGACGGCCGCGATCGCGAGCGGCTTCGTGCCGGCGGTGACCATCGTGACGTTGTCGTATCCCGACTCGGTGAGGTCGGAGCCGAGGAAGGTGACGAGGACCGGCTTCGACGCGTGCCCGGCGACCTCGAGCACCTTCGCGGCGACATCCTCGGCCGGCGGCTTGGAGATGACGACGATCACCGACGTCTCGGGGTCGGCGTCGAGAGCGCGGATGCCGTCGATCATCGAGATGCCGCCGATCTCGGTGCTCAGGTCGCGGCCGCCGGTGCCGATCAGCTGCGAGACGCCGCCGCCGAAGTCGTGGATGCGGACGGACACCTCCTGGCTGCCGGTGCCGGACGCGCCGACGATCCCGATGCTGCCGCGGCGCACGGCGTTGGCGAAGGCGAGACCCGTGCCGTTGATGATCGCGGTGCCGCAGTCCGGCCCCATGACGATGAGGCCCTTCTCGTGTGCGAGGGTCTTCAGCGCGAGCTCGTCTTCGACGGACACGTTGTCGGAGAAGATCATCACATTCTTGCCGGCGTTCAAAGCCTTGCGGGCCTCGCGTGCAGCGAACGCGCCGTTGACGGAGATGATCACGAGGTTCGCGTCCGGGGCCTCGTGGAAGGCGCTGTCGAGCGTGCGGTAGCGGACCTCGTGCGCATCGCCGGCCTTCTTGCCCTTGCGGGCGAGGATGTCGTCGACGGCGGCGATCGCGGCTTCGAGGGCCTCGTCGGCCGCGTCGATGACGATCATGAGATCGCTGGGACGGGCATCGTCCACAGCGGGATCGTCGACGCCGACGTTGGCGAGCACCTCCTTGTTCATGGGGGTCGCCATGCCGAGCAGGGCCTGGGTGACGCCCTCGACCGCGTTGGCCTTGGTGCTCATCGACATGAGCGATACCGAGTCGAGGTACGTGTTCTTCCTGATTTCGATGTGTCTGGTCATCGTCGTCCTTTCCGTGTCTGTCAGAGCTGGTGGTTCTCGAGGATGGCGACGATCTCGTCGTATCCGCGCTCACGGGCGAGTTCTGCGGGGGAGGTGCCCCACGGATCGGGCATGCCCGGCTTCGCGCCGTGCGCGAGCAGGAGTTCGACGATCTGCTGGCGGACGGGGCCGCCGTCGCCGAGGATGATCGTCTCGATCAGAGCGGTCCAGCTGGGCAGCCTCGGCGGCTGCTCGGGCGCCGGCGGCCTCAAAGGCGCGGG
>JAPSIU010000432.1:0-1174 GCA_031178565.1 Leucobacter sp.
CTTGCCCTGCTCGCGGGTGAGCAGCTCGGCGATGGCGTCGATGCGCTCGTCGACGAGGGCCGCGGCCCGCAGCAGGATCGCGGCGCGCTCGTCGGCGGTCAGCGCGGACCAGCGCGCGAAACCCGCCTGAGCGGCGACGACCGCGCGGTCCACGTCGGCGGCCCCCGCGACGGCGCTCACGCCGACGAGCTCGCCCGTGGCGGGATCGCGCACCTCGACGGTCCCCCCGTCGGCCGCACTCACCCACTCGCCTCCGATGCAGAGGCCCCGGTCGAGAGCGGACATCACTGCACCTCCGGCGCCGAGAACTCGCGCGAGCGGAGGCGCCGCCACAGCTCGGCGTAGTTGCGGTCGTTCTGCTGGTGCGCGAACTTGGTGCGGTTCGAGTTGGTGTTCACCATGATCATGGGCTCGACGCCGCGGGCGACCAGCGCCGCGGAGGTGGAGGCGTTGATGGCGTGCCCGACCGCGACGGCGATCGAGGTCGAGGTCGGTCCGACGGGGAACTCGAGCCCGTCGATGAACTGCGACGCGTCCTCGAGCGGAATCCCCGTGTCGATCGTGACGTCGGCGATCTCGTAGAGCCGCTTGCCGCAGGAGTGACGGCTCTCGACCTGCGAGGAGTGCGGAACCGAGGTGACCGCGATGACCTTGAGCCCGCGCTCCTTGAACTCGACGGCCATGTCGAGGATCACGGCGTTGATGCCCGAGTGCGAGAACAGGATGAGAGCATCGCCCTCCTTGATCTGGTGCGAGCGCAGGATCGCCTTCCCGTAGCCCTCGCGGGTGTGCAGGAACCGGTACTGCGCGGTGCCCTGGTCGCCGAGCACGTGGTGCATGAGTGCGATCGAGCTCTCGACGATGGGACGGAAGCCCGTGACCCCGCCGGTGCGCGGGAACATCTCGAGCGCGGCGAAACCGCCGTGTCCGGTGCCGAAGGTGAAGACCAGGCCGTCCCCCGCGATCGTGTCCGCGCAGATCTCCGCGGCCTCCCTGATGGCTTCGTCCTGGGTGTCCCGCACCCGGCCCAGCTTGGCGATCACGTCATCGAAGTATCCCGTTGCGATGCTCATGGGTTCTCCCTCTTCCTTCTCGTTCTTCTGATGAATACGTCGTGCCGGTGCGCTCACCCGGCGAGCGCCTCGAGACCCGCCCGCAGCAGGTCGAGCTCGGC
>JAPSIU010000432.1:1184-2395 GCA_031178565.1 Leucobacter sp.
AGCTTCGAGAAGTCGCTCCCGCTCACGCTCGCGAGGCACAGCGAGGCCGCCGCGATCCCGCGCGCCCGGGCCACGATGAAGACGGCGCTCGTCTCCATGTCCGTTCCGACCACGTGCTGAGCGGCGCGCCTCGCCACCAGCTCCGCCTGGCCCTCGGGATCGTCGCGTCGCATGAGGTCGGTGTAGAAGCCGTCGGCGGTGCCGTAGATCCCCGTGCGCACCGGGCGGCCCGTCGCGCGGGCCGCGGCCTCCGCCCGCCCCGTCAGCTCGAAGTCGGGCACCGCGGGGTACTCGACGGGCAGGTAGCCCCGCGAGGTGCCCTCGTCCCGGATCGCTCCGTGCGCGACGACGAGGTCGCCGAGCTCGGTCGTCCCCGCCGTCATGACGGTGCCGAGGCGCAGCACCCGCTTCACGCCGATGTAGGCGAGCTCCTCCACGACGACGGCCGCGATGGGCGCGCCCATGCCGAACGCGCTCACCGTGATGCGCCGGCCCCGGTAGGTCCCGGCGGCCGTCGTGAGGCCGCGATCCTCGTTCAGCAGCACCGCGTCGTCGAGGAGCTCGGTCGCGAGCAGCACCCGGCCCCGGTCTCCGACGATGATCGCGTCCTCCCCCACCTGCTCGGGGGTGCAGTGCAGGTACCAGGCCTCTCTCGGCGTTGTCATGCGTTCCTCTTCTCGTCTGGCTGTTCGTGGGTCTGAAGGTCGGGTGCGTTCCCGGGGCAGTGCTCCGAAGCGCGCTCGGACAGCATCCGCGCGGTCGCCTCCGAGGCGCGCGCGACGTACGCGAGCATCTCCTCGGGGCCGGGATCGGCGCCGCTCGCGAGGAGGGCGACGAGTGTTCCCGAGAAGGTGTCGCCGGCGCCCGTCGTGTCGACGTCGGCCACCGGCTCCGCGGGGATCTCGCCGAGGAGGGCGAGGGCTCCGTCGTCGGCGACGCGATGCAGCTCCGAGCCGTCCGCGCCGCGCGTCACGACGACGTAGGTGCCGGGGTTCGCGGCCGCGACGATCCCGTCGAGGTATCCCCGTTCGCCGTCGCTGAGCGTCACCACCCGCGCGCGGGCCGCGAGCTCGGCGGCGAGAGAGCCCGTGAGCGAGGCGGGATCCTGCTTGACGATCCAGAACACGGCGCGGTCCTCCGGGAGCACGCGGAGCAGCTCGCGGGTGGCCGCCTCGGGGCCGATCGTCACGACCGCCGCGTCGGCGCGCGCG
>JAPSIU010000433.1 GCA_031178565.1 Leucobacter sp.
GCAGGGTGTCCTCGCCCGTGACCTCGAGGTTCTGGATCATCGAGTACCCGGCGACCGCGGAGGAGGGCATCGCTGCGGCCTGTTCAAGATTCACGGTGCTCGGGCGGGGAACGATGCGGGTCGTGTCGACGGCGACGTGTTCGGCGAAGGTGCCGCCGCGGCTGCCCGAGGTGATGGGGAGGCGCGCACGGCTGTCGAGGATGACGGACTGCCCGACGGCATAGCCGGTCACGCCGTCGCCGATGGCTTCGATGACGCCGGTCGCGGCCCATCCGGGGGTGCCGGGAAACGGTGCGGGATCGACGCGGGCGAAGGCACCCGCGACGAGTTTCCAGTCGATCGGGTTCACCCCGATCATCTCCGTGCGCACCAGCACCTGTCCAGCATTCGGCTCGGGCACCGCGCACTCCTCGAAGCGCAGGACAGCCGGGGTGCCGTACTCGGTGTAGACGATTCGCTTGCTCATGCGTTCGACGCTAAAGCCTCACGTCTGTGTGAGAGTCAAGCGGCGCGGTCACGCAGGCAGAGGTCTCGGGCTGGCCGCGATAACGGCCTCCAACGCATCAACGGACCTGCGGAGCGCGTCGATCCGGCGGCGCAGGTCGTCGCGTTCGGCGACGAGCTCGTCGTACAGGTCACCGCAGCTCAGGGCTATTCCGTCGTCGTGTCGGGCGAGACAGGGCAGGATGCGCTCGATCTTGCGGGTGCCGAGCCCTGCGGCGAGGAGCGCCTGGATGCGCTGCACCCGGATCATGTCGGCCTCCTCGTAGACGCGGTAGCCGCTGGGCAGCCGGTCCGGCGTGAGCAGGCGCTGTTCTTCGTAATAGCGCAGCGAACGGATACTCACGCCGGAGCGCAACGATAGTTCTCCGATTCGCACTCCCGGCTCCCGTCCGACTCGACCCTCACGTCAATGTCAGAGTCTAGCGTCGAGCGCATGCCTGAGCCTTTTTGCTCCGTGCTCCCGCGCCCGGACGCACTGCCGACCTCAGACCCTCTTGCACACCACCAGGCACGGTCAGATCAGCCAGCCGCGACAGGACGCATCCAGGTGGGGGATGTGATGCAGCGTGGCGTTCAGTAGCCCGTCGAAGGCGTCTGCTCGGCAGCCGAGGCCTCATCCCACTCGGCGAGGATCGCGGCCGTGCCCGAGACTCCGAAGCGCGTCGCGCCCGCGGCCCACAGCTCCCGCACGAACGCCGCGCTGCGGATCCCGCCCGAGGCCTTGATCCCCAGCCGCCCATCGACGGTCTCGGCCATCAGTCGCACGGCGTGCACGGCCGCGCCGCCCGCGGAATCGAAACCGGTCGAGGTCTTCACGAAGTCGGCGCCGGCCGCCTCTGCCGCACGGCACGCGCCCACGATCTCCGCGTCGCTCAGGGCGGCCGACTCGAGGATCACCTTCAGCACCCGCCCCTGGCACGCCTCGCGTACCGCGCGGATATCGGCCTCGACCGCGTCCCACCGGCCCGAACGAAGGAGCCCGCGGTTCACGACCGTGTCGATCTCGTGCGCCCCCTCCGCGACGGCCCGCGCGGCCTCCGCGGCCTTGACCTCGGGGCGGTGGGCTCCCGAGGGGAAGCCGACCACGGTGACGATCTCGAGACCGCGTCGCGCGTCGTCGTCGAGCGGCAGCAGCGAGGGGCTCACGCAGACGCGCCGCACGCCGAGCTCGGCCGCGGCGCCGAGGAATGCGTCCAGCTCCGCCGGGGTCGTACCGGGGGCGAGCAGCGTGTGATCCGCGATCTCGAGGAAGTGTTCGGGGGTGATCGGGCCTGCTGTCACCTCGGAAACGCTCATGCCATCGATCGTATCGGTCCGCTTCGAGGCATCCGGCGCACGGCCTGGGAATCGGTCAGCCGGTGAACGGTCCGACACGCTCGACCTTCACGACGGGCTCCCCCTCGGACTCGGAGGCGGCGAGATCGACGACCCCCTCGATCCCCCAGTCCCGATCGCCGTCGGGATCGAGCAGCACCTGCCGGAAGCGCCAGACACCCTCGGCCACGGCGTCCGCGTCGCGGTCGATCTCGAGGAGGCCGCCGGCGCGGGCGTCGGCGTCGACCCGGATCTCGTCGTACTCCGTGTAATACCCGGCAAGCGCGTCCCGCCACCGCTGCTCGCCGAAGCCGTGGGGGCCATCGAGCTCCCCGAGTTCGGCGTAGCGCTCGAACGCGGCGGCCTGCACCCGCCGGAACAGCGCGTTGCGGAGCATCACGAGGAAGGCGCGCTCGTTGCGGAGCACGGAGCGGGCGGGCGCTGCGATGTCGCCGATCGACTCGTGGGCGGCACGGTGGGCCTCGGGATCGGGATGGGTGAGCTCCTCCCACTCGTCGAGCAGACTCGAGTCGACCTGCCGCACGACCTCGCCGAGCCACTCGATGAGCTCTTCG
>JAPSIU010000088.1 GCA_031178565.1 Leucobacter sp.
GTCTCAATCGATTGATGCCGCACTTCGCGCCAACCGAACGCCGGGATCGGGGGAGGGAGGGAGCCGGATCAGGGTCGGGGGTGGGGATAGGGACTGGGACGATGCCCTGTCCAGGGTCTTCCTCCACAGGGGCGGATCCCTTCGAAACCGGCAGAAGTCATTCACATCTGCCGCCTTACGACCCACGATGCTCGACATAAGCCGCAGGCTGGAGTCATGCCCACGCGTCGCGCTCCTCTCCCGGCGGATCTTCCTGCCGAGTTCTCCCGCGCGGCCGCCCTGGAGCGAGGGGTCGGCCTTTCGAGGTTGCGAGGATCAGACCTGGAGCGCCCCTTCCACGGTGCCCGCCGTCGTGCCTGCGGCGCCGGAGCTGAGACCGGGGTTGGGGCCGGAGCTGGGGCCGGAGCTGGGACCGGGGCTGGAGCTGGGGCCGGGGCTGCTCGCGAGAACGGTGAGCCGGACGGTCGCGAGTACGATCGATCCGGCGTCGGCGAAACCGTTCCTCTTGCCGCCCTCTGGCGGCAGCGGCAAGAGCGTTCTGCGCGCGCGTTCTCCACGATCATGCTGGGGCACCAGTTCCTGTCCGGAGCCACGGCCGCCGTTCGCTGGAGAGTACCGGTGCCACCGCCGCGCGAGTTGTGGCGGCACTCGGTGCGGTACAGGAAAGAATCGGCGGGCGGACGGGAACGAAGGAGCTCGGAACGCGATCACGAGTGGGACCGGGTGCTGCAGAACATCGACGGCATCGAGATCGGGGTCTGCGCACCGGCGCGGGCTCCGCGACGCCCGGGTGTGACCGGAGTCCAGTTCAGTCCTTGCCTGGTGGGGGTCTGCGAGCGGGACGGTATTCGAGTGCTCGACGCGCCGAGCCTCTGGGCGGTGCTCGGCCCGAGGCTCGCCCTCCCCGATCGTGTGGCGCTGGGTGATGCGATCCTTCACGCTCCGCGGATCGGGGGAAACCGCGGCCCGACGCCGCGTTCCCCGCATGCGACGCTCGAAGAGCTGGTCGTCGCAACAGAGATGCGGCGGCGGAAGGGGCGACTCCTGCTCAGAGAGGCGCTTCCGCTGCTTCGCACGAGCAGCGCGTCGGCTCCCGAGTCCCATTTGCGCCTGGCGCTCGATGACGCCGGGATCATCGAGCCCGAACTCGACTACGACGTCTATGCGCCGGATGGGCGTTATCTCGGAACGAGCGAGTTCGCCTTCCCGAGGTATCGAGTAGCGCTGGAATTCGAGGGCGACCACCATCGCACGGAGGTACGGCAGTGGGACCGGGACATCGAGAAGTATCACGACTATCGGCGCGCGGGGTGGGAGCCCATCCGTGTGACTGCTCGCATGCTCTATTCGGCTCGCCGCAAACTCATGGCCGACGTCCGTGCAGTCCTGGTCGAACGCGGCTGGCAGGGGTGATCCGCTATGGGCCGAGCCGGATCGGAGCGGTCGACCGGGGCGCCCGCGGTTCGGTCGGCGCGGCTGGCGGCGAGGACCCGTCGTTCGGTTGGCGCGGCTGGCGGCTGGTGCGGCTGGCGGCGAGGACCTCCCGCCTCATCCGTGCGGCTCGCGGCGAGGATCCGCCATTCGGTTGGCGCGAAGTGCGGCCTCGATCGCGGGAAGCCGCGCTTCGCGCCACGCGAAGGGGGAACGGTCGCGAGGGGGCGCGCAAGGGGGCGCGCGAGGGGGCGCGGTAACCTCTTGGAATGGAACTGAGCCGCACGCGCGAGTTGCTGCCACTGGTGATCTGGCGCGAGCGCTCGCCGTCGACGAACGCCGAGCTGCGGGATCTGATGTCGCAGGCCACTCCGGGATCCGCGCCCCTCCCGCACGGCACGCTGCTCGCGACCGCCAACCAGACCGCCGGCCGGGGACGCCTCGACCGCGGCTGGGTGACCCCGCCCGACAGCGCGATCGCGGCATCGCTGCTCCTGCGCGGCGTCGGAGAACGCGGCTTGGGGGCCGGCTGGATGCCGCTGCTCGCCGGATCCGCCGTCGCCTCGGCGCTGCAGCCCTTCTTCCGCGAGGGGTATCGCGTGGGAGTGAAGTGGCCGAACGACGTGCACGTGCGCGACGAGGAGGACGCCGCTGCGGATCGTCCCGGTCTCAAACTGTGCGGGATCCTGTGCGAGATGCTTCCGAACGGCGCGCAGCCGGGGGTCGCGATCGTCGTGGGAACCGGCATCAACCTCTTCATCCCCGAGCAGGATCTGCCCACCGAGCGCGCGACCTCCCTGCTCGCGGCGGGGGCGGATGTGGGAGGCGCGACGAGTCTCGCGGATCCCGAGGGGCGGGATCTCGCGGACCGGGTGCTCGCGGCATACGCGCGGGAGATGCTCGCACTCGTGGACCTGGCGTCCACGAACCCGGCGGCGGCTCGAGCCCGCGTGGCGAGGCACTCGCTCACAATGGGGTGCGAGGTGCGCGTGCATCTGCCCGGCGGGGAGATCGTGGACGGGCGAGCCCGCGAACTCGCCGAGGACGGTTCGCTGATCGTGGATCGTCCCACGGGCGGCAGGATCACCGTATCCGCGGGCGACGTCGAGCATCTGCGCTGAACCGGCGGGCGCACGGTCAGCGCCGGGACTCGCCCTCCAGCGGGTAGTCCTCGCCCAACTGGTCGATCTGCTCGGTCGTCGGATCGCCCTCGGAGAAGTCCATCGTGGGCACCGGGCGCCGGAACCCGCCCGTCACGATCGCGATGATGAGCACGCCGACGACCATCCAGATCCCGCCGATGAGGAACGTCGTTCCGGTGAGCGACGTCCACAGCCAGAGCGTCAGACCGAATCCGATGATCGGGAAGATCAGGTGGAATACGATCTCGCGCGCAGTGAGCGGAGCCCTCCGCCCTCCCTTCGGGAACACGTAGGTGCGGATCACGGAGAGGTTGACGAGCGCGAACGCGAAGAGCGCTCCGAAGCTGATCACGTTGATCGCGAAGGACAGCGGGATCACGAGACCGGCGAGTGCTGCGACCGAGACGGCCGTCGTTGCGACGACCGGGGTGCCGCGCTTCGCCCAGATCCTGGCGAGGGGGCGGGGCAGCATGCCGTCGCGGCCCATCGAGTAGAGAATGCGCGAGACGCTGACCTGGCCGGTCATGCCCGAGCCGAGGGCGCCGACGACGTACACGGCCACGAAGAACTGCGTCATGAGAGTGCCGCCGACCTCGGCCATCGCGCCGACACCAGCCGAGTCGAGTTCCGCGGTCGTCATGGCGGCCCAGTCGGGCTGGTACGCCATGGCGCCTGCCCAGGAGACGATGATGAAGAAGATCCCGCCGATCAGGGTGGCGAGCACGATCGCACGCGGGATGTCCTTGCGAGGACGCTTGGCCTCCTCCGACAGGGTGGAGACGGCGTCGAAGCCGAGGAAGGAGAGCGCGAGGATCGCGGCCCCCGCGAAGATCGGGCCGAGACCCCCCTCGCCGGGCAGGATGGGATCGAGCAGCCCCGGAGTCTCGGGGGACGCGGTCGCCGTCTTGACCGACAGCGCCACGAAGACGACGACGAGCACCACCGAGAGCGCGATGATCACCATGTTCAACCGGTTCACCAGCGTGATGCCCAGGATGTTGAAGAGGAGCACGAGCAGGATCGCCGCGAAGGTGAACACCTGGGCGGGGATCGCCGGGAACTGGGTGTTGAGGTAGATCCCGATCAGCATGAAGTTGATCATCGGGATGAAGAGGTAGTCGAGCAGCATCGTCCAGCCGGTGAGGAATCCGAGACCGCCGCCGAAGGACTGCTGCGTGTAGGTGTACGCGGATCCCGCGACCGGATAGCGGCGCACCATCGCCCCGTAGCTGAGCGCGGTGAACAGCATCGCGATGATGGCGACCACGTAGGCGGCCGGGAGACGGCCGTCGGTGACCTGGTTCACGAAGCCGTAGGTCGTGAACACGGTGATGACCGTCATGTAGGTCACACCGAAGAGGGTGAGGCCGCCGAGGCCCAGTGCTCTCTTCAGATGGGGCTGGCTGGAATCGCTCACGATGTCTCCTTAGGATCGTTGAGAGGCGATCGCCTCAGCGCAAGATTACTCGCTGAATGTGACGTCTCCGGCGAGCCACGTTCCGCGCACCGACAATTCCGGGATCGTCTCGGGCGCGACGGCCAGCGGATCGGCGGATAACCACACCGCGTCGGCGACCCGGCCGACGGCGAGAGTCCCGCGATCCTCCGCGAGGGCCTGGCGCGCGATCCCCTTCGTATAGGCGGCGTAGGCGGTGCCGGCGTCGATGCGCTCTCCCGGAAGCCACGCGTCGGCGTCCTGCTCGACGTGACTGCGCCGCGTGATCGCGGTGGAGAGGGCGGGACGCCAGTCGATCGTGGTGACGGGCCAGTCGCTTCCGAAGGAGACCGTCGCGCCGCTGCGGTGCACCGAGCCGATGAGGTACTGCCACTCGTCGCGCGGATGCCCGAGGTGCGGGATCGTGAGGGCTCGCATCACGGCGTCGCACTGCGCCCAGTACGGCTCGAAGTTCGCGATGACGCCGAGCTCGGCGAAGCGGGCGACGTCGGCGGGATCGAGCACCGCGACGTGGGCGATGACGTGGTGACGGTCCCGCGGCGGGTTCGCGCGGGCGGCTGCCTCGAGCGCGTCGAGCGCGAAGCGGTTGGCGGCGTCGCCGATCGCGTGGAGGTGGAGCTGGAAGCCCGCGGCGTCGAAGGCGATCGCAGCGGAGGCCAGCTCCTCGGCCGTCCAGTTCGGCAGGCCGTACTCCCCGGGCCGGTCGGCGTAGGGCTCGATGAGCGCCGCCGTGTGACTCTCGATGACGCCGTCCACGAAGAACTTGATCGTCTCCGCGGTGAGCCGATCCGCACCGATCCCGCGCACCTCGTCCCGGGCCGCGACGAACTCGGCCGCCTGCTCGCGCCAGCGGAAGGGGTCGGCGCGGAGGGCGAGGTTGACGCGCGTGTGCAGCCGGTCCTGCTCGACGGCCGCGCGGTAGACCTCGAGATCGGCCGCCTCGACCCACGCGTCCTGCACCCAGGTGGTGCCCTGCGCGGCGTAGGCGCGTGTGGCGCGCTCGATCGCGTCGAGGCGCTGCCCGAGGGAGAACGGCGGAACGACCGTCGCGATGAAGTCGTTCGCCGCAGCCTCCTGCAGCGTGCCGAGCGGAGAACCGTCCTCGCGGCGCACGATGCGACCGAGTGCCGGATCGGGGGTGTCGGCGGTGATGCCGCCGGCCCGGAGCGCGGCCGAGTTGACCCAGGCGGTGTGATAGTCCCACGCCCGCAGGATCGTCGGGGTGTCGCCCGTCACCTCGTCGAGCCAGCGCGCGTCGAAGAGTCCGTTCGGGGCGAAGGTCGCGTCGTAGCTGCCGCCGACGATCCACTCGGCGTCGGGGTGCGCGGCCTTCCACTCGGCGACCGCGTCGAGGATGCCCTGCAGATCGGAGGCGGAGCGGACGGCGGGGCCGAGGGACTCGACTCCGCCCATGAGCGGGTGGGCGTGTCCGTCTCCCGGAGCCGGGGCGAGCGCGCCGCCCGCGAGATCCACCTCTTCCGCTCCGGAGTCGCCGAGCAGCGCCTCGGCCTCGGCTCCGAGTGCGACCACCCGGCCGTCGCGGAACGCGATGGCGGTGCTCGTGACGGGTCCGCTCGCCGTGGACGGGTCTACGATGACCGTCCCGCCGGTGAAGACCGTGATGCTCACGTCGTGGATGCTCATGTCGTGCTCCTTTGCTCGTCACCGCGCCGCGCGGTCGCCCGATCGTCGAACCCGGGGGCCGCGATCCGGCGCCTGATGCCCCGAGTGATCAGCGGAAGATGATTGTCCGGTCGCCGTCGGCGAGGATCCGGTTCTCCGCGAACCAGCCGACCGCGCGGCGCAGCACCCGCGCCTCCTCGTCCTGCCCGAGCTGGACGAGCTCCCTCGGCGAGTACGAGTGATCGACCCGCGTCACGTCCTGCTCGATGATCGGCCCCTCGTCGAGATCGGTGGTGACGAAGTGAGCGGTCGCGCCGATGAGCTTGACGCCCCGCTCGTGAGCCTGCTTGTAGGGATTGGCGCCCTTGAAGCCCGGCAGGAAGGAGTGATGGATGTTGATCGCCTTGCCGGCGAGCGCCTCGCACAGCCCGGGGGACAGGATCTGCATGTAGCGGGCGAGCACGACCAGCTCGATGTCGTGCTCCTCGACGGCCTCGAGCACACGCGCCTCGAAGGCGGCACGATCCTCGGTCCCCGCGATGGCCCGGTGCTCGAACGGCACGTCGTAGAACTCGGCCAGGTCTCGCACCGTCTTGTGGTTCGAGAGGATCAGCGGCACCTCGATGGGGAGCTGACCGCTGCGGCGGCGATAGAGCAGGTCATTGACGCAGTGTGTCGCGGTGGAGGCCAGGATCAGCGTGCGCACCGGCCTGCCGACCGTGTCGAGACGCCAGGTCATGCGGTAGCGCTCGGTCACCGGTGAGAGCGCCGCGGCGAAGCGCTCCTCGAAGCTGTCTGGGTCCGCCACCGCTTCGACCTGCAGACGCATGAAGAAGCGGCCGGTGTCGGCGCTCGCGAACTGCTGGCTCTCCGCAATGTTGCCGCCGGCCGCCACGACCGCGCCGCTGATCGCGTGCACGATCCCGGGTTCGTCGATGCAGGACAGGGTCAGTACCCACTGGGCGCCGGCGGCTTCGTTCGCGATGGTGTTCACAACTCACCAGAATAGCGGTTCGGGCAGGTACACGTGCCTGCGGATAGCCTGGTGACTATCTGCATGCCCTCGCATCCGGACGGGAAATCGTCGTAAGGAAGGTACAAGAACATGGAACGGATGGTCGATCGGTCGGTCGGCGCCGCGGAATTCACCGACGAAGCAGGCGCGGGACTCCCGGCGCATGCCGATGTCGTTGTCGTCGGCGGCGGAATCATCGGCACCAGCATCGCCTACCACTTGAACCTGCTCGGCAAGAAGGATGTGCTGCTCCTCGAAGCGAACGCGCTCGCGAGCGGCACCACGTGGCATGCGGCCGGCCTCGTGAGCTCCGCGCGAGGATCGGTCGCTCTGACGGAGTTCGCGAAGTACGGCGCCGGGTTCTACCGGGAGCTCGGTGAGAAGAGCGGCGTCGATGTCGATTTCGTGCAGTCCGGATCGATCAGCGTCGCGCGCACCGGAGGTCGCGTCGACGAACTCCTCTACTCCAAGGACGTCGCCGATCACTGCGGCGTGCCCGCGGAGTACCTCACGCCGGAGCGGTTCTCAGAACTCTGGCCGCTCGCGAAGCCGGACGGCATTCTCGGTGCTCTCTACCTCTCCGACGACGGGTACTTGAACCCGGGGTGGGCGTGCGTCGCCGTCGCCAAGCTCGCCCAAGAGGCGGGCACCACCATTCGCGAGCGCGCTCGAGTCGTCGACCTGCTCGTCGAGGACGGTCGTATCGCCGGTGTGGTCACCGAGCGGGGCACCGTCACCGCCAACACCGTCGTGCTGGCGTGCGGTCTCTGGACTCGTGATCTCGCGGCGAAGGTCGGCGTTCCGGTTCCGCTCTATCCCGCCGAGCACGTCCACGTCCGTTCCAATGAGGTCGAGGGGGCGGTCCCGTCGACTCCAGTGCTCCGGGATCTGGACAACAGCTACTACCTTCGGCACGAGCACGGGCGCCTGCTCGTGGGGGCCTTCGAACCCGACGGATTGCCTCGGGGCGTCGACGAGATCACTGCGGAAGGATTCGCGGAGTTCCCGGAAGACTGGGAGCACTTCGATTCGATCCGCACCCGGGCCGAAGCCACCGTTCCGGGGCTGCAGGGCGTCGGGTACGATCGGTTCCTCAACGCACCCGAGAGTTTCACCCCCGACGCTGAATTCATCCTCGGCGAGACCGGCGAGGTCGACGGTCTGTTCGTCGCGGCGGGATTCAATTCCCAGGGGATCATCCTCGCTCCCGGTGTCGGCAAGAAGCTCGCGGACTGGATCGTCACCGGCGACTCCGACTTCGCTTCTGTCGCGGTCGATGTGCGACGCTTCTCTCCGAACCAGAACAACCGGAGCTATCTGCACAAGCGCAACGTCGAGGCTCTCGGCCGCTTGTACGCGATGCACTGGCCGTTCAAGCAGGTGCACACCGCCCGTAACGTGCGTCGCACGCCTCTGCACCAGCGCCTCGAGCAACTGGGCGCCTGCTTCGGCGAGATCAACGGTTACGAGCGCGCCTTCTGGTACGGCGAGCCCGGCACCCAGCCGGAGTACGACTACAGTTACCGGCGCACCAGCTGGTTCGACAACGTGGCGGACGAGCACAGGGCGACCCGCGAGGGCGTCACGCTGTTCGATCTGAGCGCATTCGCGAAGTTCGAGGTCGCGGGCCCCGACGCGCTCGCCCTGTGTCAGCGCGTCGCCACCGCGAACATCGACGGCCCGATCGATAAGGCCGTCTACACGCTGTTCCTCAACGAGAACGGCACGATCGAGATCGACGGCACCATCACCCGTCTCGCCGAGGATCGATTCCTCGTCGTCACGCCTTCTTTCACGCAGTACCAGACCGAGAAGATGCTGCAGAAGGAGGCGAAGGGGCGCGCTGCGGCGGTGTTCGACGCAACTTCGGCCTACGCGACCATCGCCGTCACCGGGCCTCGCAGTCGCGAGCTCATGGAACGCGTCGCGCCGAAGGAGGACTGGTCGAACGATGCCCAGCCCTACACCCACGGCCGTCGTATCGAGATCGCCGATGGCTACGCCTACTGCCTCCGAGTGAGCTTCGTCGGCGAGCTCGGCTACGAGATCTACCCGAGTTCGGACCTCGCGGTCAACGTCTTCGACGCGCTGCTCGACGCGGGCGAGGAGCTCGGCGTGAAGCCGGCCGGGTACCACGCGTTCGACTCCCTGAGATCGGAGAAGGGGTACCGTCACCACGGGCACGACATCGGGCCTGACGTGGATCCGTACTCGGCTGGGCTCGGGTTCACCCTGGCGAAGGACAAGCCGGGCGGTTTCATCGGTCTCGAAGCGGTGCTGAAGCTCGACCCGAAGGCTCCGCGCCGGCGCACTGTCTACGTCAAGCTCGACGATCCCGAGCCGCTGTTCGTGCATGACGAGACCGTGTACTGCAACGGCGAGCAGGTCGGCATTCTGTCGAGCGGAGCCTACGGCCACACCCTCGGTGCCGCCGTCGGACTCGCGCTCGTCGACCCGGACGTCGATCTCGATGGGAAGTTCGAGGTCCGATGCAAGGGCGTGCGCTACCCGGCGACCGTGTCGCGGCGGCCGTTCCACGACCCGACGGGCGCGTTGTTGAAGGTCTGAGGTCCGAGCTCTGAGGTCTGAGGTCTGAGGTCAAGCGGGCCTCGGGCGACGCAAGCGTGCAGGCGGGTCCGCTGCAGGGGTTGGTAGACTCGACTCGTCGTGACTGGCGTACAGATGGCTACCATCGGGGAACGACGAGGCGTGCGGCGAAAGGCTGCTGCGCGTTCGAGTAAGGCCGCTCGCCTGGGCCGCAGATCCTGGAATCACCACACGAAGGAGACGCAGTATGTCCACCCAGTCCGGTTTCTTCAACGAGCCGCTCGACGTCGTCGATCCCGAGATCGCCGAGGTGCTGCGGAATGAGCTCGGTCGCCAGCGCGGCACCCTCGAGATGATCGCGAGCGAGAACTTCGTTCCCCGCGCGGTGCTC
>JAPSIU010000089.1 GCA_031178565.1 Leucobacter sp.
CGCGACGTGTCTTCAGGCGTTGCCCCGCGCGGATTCGCTCCGTACCCTCGAAGGCAGCACCCATCACTCAGCATCACCACTCACCGAGGAGTATCCAATGACCGACCAGACCACCTGGGGCTTCGAGACCAAGCAGATCCACTCGGGCCAGGAGCCCGACCCGTCGACCGGATCGCGCGCGCTGCCGATCCACCAGACCACCTCCTTCGTCTTCGAGGACACCACCCAGGCGGCGAACCGCTTCGCGCTCGCGGAGCTCGGCCCCATCTACACCCGGATCACGAACCCCACCCAGGCCGTGGCCGAGGAGCGCATCGCCGCTCTCGAGGGCGGCACGGCCGCGCTGCTGCTGTCGAGCGGCCAGGCGGCGTCGACCTTCGCGGTGCTCAACATCGCGAACTCGGGCGACCACATCGTCTCCTCGAGCTCGATCTACGGCGGCACCTACAACCTCTTCAAGTACTCGCTCGCGAAGCTCGGCATCGAGGTCACCTTCGTCGAGGATCAGGACGATCCCGCGGCCTGGCAGCGCGCCGTGCGGCCCAACACGAAGCTGTTCTTCGCCGAGAGCATCGCGAATCCCCGCTCGAACGTGCTCGACATCCGCACCGTCGCCGACATCGCGCACGAGAACGGCGTACCGCTCATCATCGACAACACGGTCGCGAGCCCCTACCTCGTCCGCCCACTCGAGCACGGTGCCGACATCGTGCTCCACTCCGCCACGAAGTTCCTCGGCGGTCACGGCACGACGATCGGCGGCGTGATCGTCGACGGCGGCAAGTTCGAGTGGTCGAAGCACGTCGACCGGTTCCCCGGGCTCACCGAGCCGGATCCCTCCTACAACGGCGTCAGCTACACGGGAGCCGTGGGCGACGGCATCGCCTACATCATCAAGGCGCGCGTGCAGCTGCTGCGCGACCTCGGCTCCTCGATCGCACCGATCAGCGCGTGGCTGCTGCTGCAGGGGATCGAGACGCTCTCGCTGCGCATCGAGCGGCACGTGCAGAACGCGCAGGAGGTCGCCGAGTGGCTCGACAGCCACGACGACGTCGCCACGGTCTACTACTCGGGCCTGCCCTCGAGCCCCTGGTACGCCGCGGCCAACACGTACGCGCCGAAGGGCGTCGGCGCCGTGCTCGCCTTCGAGCTGAAGGGCGGCGTGGACGCGGGCCGCGCGGTCGTCGAGAACGTGGAGCTGTTCAGCCACGTCGCGAACATCGGCGACGTGCGCAGCCTCATCATCCACCCGGCCTCGACCACGCACTCGCAGCTCACCCCCGAGCAGCAGCTCACCGCGGGTGTGACCCCGGGACTCGTGCGGCTGTCGGTGGGCCTCGAGCACATCGACGACATCAAGGCCGACCTGGAGAAGGGCTTTGCCGCGGCTCGCGAGGTCGTCGCGCAGGCTAACGCGAACGCCTAGCTGTTCGCTCCGCACGAGAGCCCGGTAGGGCCGATCCTGGATCGGCCCTACCGGGCTCTCGTCGTTCAGCCCTGCTGCCGCTTCACCATCTCCGCGATCGCGATCGGGGCGAACGGCGAGGTGCATCCGGGCGGAGTCGGGTACTCGCGCAGCACCCCCAGCCGCTCCCCGATGTCCATCGCACGGGCGCGGAGCGGTTCGTGGACGATGCCGATCTGCGTCAGGGTCCAGTTCATGGCCCACTGCAGCCGATCAGGGGCGTCCTGCATCTCCGCCTCGATCGTGTCGAGCAGCCCCGGAAGGTCGAGCCCGTCGGGTTTCTTCACGACGCGGTCGGTCGTCAGCGCCCAGCCAGCGCTCGCGACCACGGGATCGGGATCCTCCAGCCAGGCCAGCCGCAGCGCCTCCGAGTGCGGGCTCTTCTTCACCGCGTACCCGACGAGCCAGTCGTGCACCTTCGGCACGCGCGCCTCGCGCAGCATCGCATCGAGCTCCTCCTCCGAGACCTCGCGGGGCCGGCAGATGAGGATCGCGACGAGTCGCGCGGCCGTGTCGCCCGTCGCCCAGAGCTCGCGCGCGAGCGGCTGATCCGCCTTGATCTCCTTCGCCAGCGCCCGGAGCCTTGTGAGATTGACGCCGTGATCGTCTCCGTGCGCCTCGTTCACCGCGCGGATCTTCGGGTCCTCGAGTTCGGCGAGCCGCGCCAGGACGGTGCCGACGGTGTGTTCTTCGCTCATGGACGAGAGCCTACGCGCGCCCCGGCGCCGTAACAATCGCCCGCGCGATCGCCGGGCGGGGCAGAATAGACAGCTATGGACTGGCAGACGCCCGAGGACTCGTTCCCCACCGATTTCATCACCGACGCGCAGCTTCGGGCGCTCATCGGACGTCCGCCGATCTCGGGCGGCTGGCGCGACGGCGATCCCGTCGGCGACCGCCGCTTCGCGTCCATCGGCGCGCTGACGACCGAGGCCGGCGAGGAGCTCCCGAACGTGCGCATCGCCTACGAGACCTTCGGCGAGCTGAACGACCGGCGTGACAACGCGATCCTCGTCTTCCACGCGCTCACGGGTGACAGCCACCTCGTCGGGCCGGCGGCCCCGGGGCATCCGACGGACGGCTGGTGGGGCGAGATCGTCGGGCCCGGCAAACCGCTCGATACGAGCCGCTACTGCATCGTGGCCCCCAACATGCTCGGCGGCTGCCAGGGATCGACGGGGCCGGGATCCCTCGACCCCTCCGGCCGCGAGTGGGGCGGGCGCTTCCCCTACCTCACCATCCGGGATCAGGTCGCCGCTGCGGCGCGCTTCGCCGACGAGCTCGGCATCGATCGGTTCGAGGCCGTCATCGGCGGTTCGATGGGCGGGATGCACGCGCTCGAGTGGGGAATCTCACAGCAGGAACGAGCGGCGCGGATCGCCGTGATCGCCGCTCCGCCCGTGACGACCGCGGATCAGATCGGGCTCAATCTCGTGCAGCTCGAGGCGATCCGCTCGGACCCCTCCTACCGCGGCGGCAACTACTACGACGCCCCCGACGGGATCGGACCGCACCACGGTCTCGCGACGGCCCGGCGGCTCGCCCTGCTCAACTACCGCAGCAACACCGAGCTCGACGACCGCTTCGGCCGGGCCTGGCAGTCGGCGGTGAGTCCGCTCGGCAAGGGCGGGCGCTTCGCCGTCGAGTCCTACCTCGACTTCCACGGCAACAAGTTCACCCGCCGCTTCGACGCGAACAGCTACGTGACGCTCGTGCAGGCGATGAACTCCCACGACGTGGGACGGGGCCGGGGCGGCGTCCGCGCCGCGCTGTCGACGCTGGAGCTCCCCACGCTCGTGCTGGGGATCCCGAGCGATCGCCTCTTCACACTCGAGGGGCAGGACGAAATCGCGCAGCACACGCCCGGCAGCCTCGACGGGGATCGCGCGACCCGGATCGACTCGCCGTTCGGGCACGACGCCTTCCTGATCGAGTTCGAGCGGGTGGGGGCGCAGCTCAGCCGGCTGCTAGGGGTGTAGGAGACGGGATCCGCAGCCCCGGCCCTCGCCCGTCCGGTACGGCACCCGACCGCTCTCACGAGCTTCCCACCTTCCCGGCGTAGGCTCTCCAAGTGTCGTCTATAGGGAAGGAGCGACGTGTGACCGCCCACCTCATGAGCCGCTCCGCGCGCACCCTCGGCGTCGTCGCGACGGTGACCGCGGCGATCCCGCTCTGCCTGTCCGGCTGCGCGCCGGCCTCGGAAGCCACGGTCGCGGCCGCGGAACTCCGGGCGTCCGCCGAGTCCGACCTCCTCGAGACGCCGACGGAGCACGTGTACGAGGTGTCGGAGATCGAACTCCGGGCGCCGCTCGGCGTCTCCGCCTTCGGCTCGAACGCCGGAGACCGGGTCACGCCGTCCGGGTTCATCGTGGTGAACGACGGGGTGATCACCGAGGCGGAGCTCAACGTCGTCGTGACCGAGTGGGCCGACGCGTCCTTCGTGCTGACCGAGCCCACCGTGCTGCGCCGCGAGGACAGCGAGAACGGCACGGTCTACGCGACCGGCACACTCGCCGTGAACGGGATCGAGCAGCCTCACACGAGCGTGAAGCTCACGCCCGGCCCCATGAGCGCCGAGGCGGCGGAGTTCGACGTCAGCTTCGAGGTGCCCGACAATCTCCTGATCGCCGACCAGGAGGTCGCCCCGAGCGAGGTCACGGCGCACCTCAGCCTCACCGCGCGCTGACCGGCCCCGGCACCGACCGGCCCTACGAGAAGCGGCGCCTCCGCGTCGCGTCGTGCACCTCGCCGACGAGCTCCTCGATGACGTCCTCGAGGAACACCACCCCGAGCTCCGTCCCGGCCGAG
Source organism: Leucobacter sp. (assembly GCA_031178565.1). Classification (GTDB taxonomy): domain Bacteria; phylum Actinomycetota; class Actinomycetes; order Actinomycetales; family Microbacteriaceae; genus Leucobacter. Next base: position 4,274 of record JAPSIU010000089.1, read on the forward strand.
TCGTGGATCCTGGCGAGGTGGATCCCTCGCGCCTGCATCCGCGCCAGCACGTCCTCGAGCTCGGTGTCGGCGTGCATCGAGACCATCTCCCGGATCCGCTTGGCGGGGATGGGCTCCGCGATCCGGTCCTCCCCCAGCCTCACGAGGTCCTTGATGTGCACGTATCCGTCGAGTTCGCCGGCGGCGCCCGCGATCGGGTAGCGCGAGAAGCCGTGCTTCGCGACGGCGCTCTCGACGTCCTCGGGAGTGGCCCCGTCCGGCAGCACGACGAGACGGTGCGACGGGACGAGCAGATCCCTCGCCTGCTTGGTCGTGAACTCGAACGCCGCCGAGAGGGCGCCGCTGCGGTCCTCGAGCACTCCCTCGCGGGTGGAGTGGCTCACGATGCTCGCGACCTCCTCCAGCGTGTAGGTGCTGTTCGTCTCGGACTTGGGCTCGACCCCGAAGAGCCGGAGCACGCCGTTGGCGACGGCGTTGAGCGCGGCGATCACGTGACGCAGCAGACGCGAGATGGCGACGAGCGGCGGGGCGAGCAGCAGCACGGCCTGGTCCGGCATCGAGAACGCCGCGTTCTTCGGCACCATCTCGCCGAACACGACGTGCAGATAGGACACGCCCAGAAGGGTCAGCACGAACGCCGTGACGCTCACGAACTCCGCCGACATCCCCGTCCAGGCGAGCGGGCCCTCGAGCATGTGGTGGATCGCGGGTTCCGAGACGTTCAGGATCAGCAGCGAGCACACGGTGATGCCCAGCTGGCTCGTCGCGAGCATGAGCGTCGCGTGCTCCATCGCGTAGAGCGCGGTCCTGGCGCGCTTGGACCCGGCCTCGGCCTTCGGCTCGATCTGCGAGCGACGGGCGGAGATCACCGCGAACTCCGCGCCGACGAAGAAGGCGTTGGCCGCGAGCAGCAGCACGAGCCAGACGATGCCCATCCAGTCGCTCATGCGCGCTCCTCCTCGTCGTCGCCGGCGCCGTCCGGGAGCGGCGCGCTCGTGTACCGCAGCCGCGCGATGCGCCGCCCCTCCATCCGCTCGACGCGCAGCAGGCCGCCCTCGGGCAGCGTCACCTCGTCGCCCGGCTCGGGGATCCGTCCGAGCTCCCGCAGCACGTATCCGGCGACCGTGTCGTAGTCGTCGTCCTCCGGCACCTCGATACCGGTCTGCTCGCGCACCTCGTCGGGGCGCAGGTTCGCCGGGAAGGTCATCTCGTCCGCCGTTCCGACGACCCCGGCCGCCGCCCGGTCGTGCTCGTCGGCGACCTCGCCCACGATCTCCTCGACGAGATCCTCGAGGGTCACGATGCCGGCCGTGCCGCCGTACTCGTCGACCACGATCGCGAGCTGGAAGCCCCTCGTCCGCAGCTCCTCCAGCAGCTGATCGAGGCGCATCGTGTCAGGCACGCGCACCGCGTCCTCGGCGAGCGCCGCGACGGGCACCTCCGCCCGCTTGGCGCGCGGCACCGCCACGGCCTGCTTCACGTGCACCACCCCGACGACGTCGTCGCGATCCTCGTCGATGACGGGGAAGCGCGAGAGACCGGTGCGCCCGGAGAGCTCGAGCACGGCGCTGGCCGATTCGAGCCGCTGCACGCTCTCGATCTTGAGCCGCGGCGTCATGACGTCGCCCGCCGTGCGCTCCGCGAAGCGCAGCGTCCGGTCGAGCAGCGTGGCCGTGTCGGCCTCGAGCAGACCCGCGCTGGCGGAGTGCCGCACGAGGGAGGAGAGCTCCTCAGCGGAGCGCGTTCCCGACAGCTCCTCCTTCGGTTCGATGCCGATGCTGCGCAGGATGCCGTTCGCGCTGCCGTTCAGCAGCAATACCGCAGGTTTGAACGTGGTCGTGAACGCCGCCTGCGCCGGCATCACGAGCCGCGCGGTGGGAAGCGGCTTCGCGAGCGCGAAGTTCTTCGGCACGAGTTCCCCGACGATCATCGAGAACACGGTCGCCAGCGCGACGGCGATGGGAGCGCTGATCGTGCGGCGCAGCTCCTCCGGCACGCCGAGCGCGCCGAGCGGCGCGTCGAGGAAGCCACTGATGGCGGGTTCGAGCGTGTATCCGGCGAGCAGCGTCGTGAGCGTGATGCCGAGCTGGGCGCTCGACAGGTGCGTCGACGTGATCGAGAGCCCGCGGATCACCCGGTCGAGACCGCGTTCACCCGCGGACCGGCGCCGCTCGAGGTCCTGGCGGTCGAGCGCGACGAGCGAGAACTCGGCGGCGACGAAGATGCCCGTGCCGATCGTGAGCAGGACGCCGATGGCGAGCAGGACCCAGTCGTTCACCCGCGACCCCCTGAAAGGAAACAGTGCCGCGCCTCAGCGCGGCAGGTACTCGGGGGGTCCGACGGTCTTCGAGAATCTGAGTCCATGATCGTATGCACTGTACCACCAGGACCTGGAGATTCGGCGCAGACCATTCCCGCGCGATCCCGTAGGAAGGCGTAGGCTTGAAGGCGGTTCGGCTGCGGTGCCGACACCCCGACTGACATCAGGCCGTCGATGGCATGAAAATGAGAGGACGTCGCTTTGGCTGAGCGTACGGAGACCACGAATCACGCTGGTCCCGCAGAAGACTTCGGTGCAAACGCCTGGCTCGTGGATGAGCTGTGGAAGCAGTTCCAGGTCGACAAGAACTCGGTCGATCGCTCCTGGTGGCCCGTGCTCGAGCAGTACGGCAGGAGCGCCGAGGGAGCCGATCAGCAGGCGGCCCCGCCGCAGGAGCCCGCGTCTCAGCCCGCCCCGCAGGCGACGCCCGCGAACGGCACCGCCAATCCCCCGACCTCCCCGATCACGACGCCCATCACCACGCAGCCGGCCCGCACCACGAACGCGGCCCCGCGTCAGGCGCCGATCCCGGCCGACGCCCCGCGCGCTTCGACGGCCTCCGCCGACTCGAGCCCGGCGGAGGAGGACAACGTCACCCCGCTGCGCGGCATGGCCCGCACGCTCTCCAAGAACATGGACCAGAGCCTCGCGGTCCCCACCGCGACGAGCGTCCGCACCATTCCCGCGAAGCTGCTGATCGACAACCGGATCGTCATCAACAACCACCTGCGTCGCAGCCGCGGCGGGAAGGTGTCCTTCACGCACCTCATCGGCTGGGCGATCATCCAGTCGCTCAAGGAGTTCCCGAGTCAGAACGTCGCCTACTCGGAGGTCGACGGCAAGCCCTCGATCATCGCGCCCGCGCACATCGGGCTCGGGATCGCGATCGACGTGCCGAAACCCGATGGCACGCGCTCGCTCCTCGTCCCGTCGATCAAGCGGGCCGAGAACCTCGACTTCAACGAGTACCTCGCCGCCTACGAGGATCTCGTCCGGCGCGCCCGCGAGGGCAAGCTCGGCGCGGTCGACTTCCAGGGCACGACGATCTCGCTCACGAACCCCGGCGGCATCGGCACGGTGCACTCGGTCCCCCGCCTCATGCAGGGGCAGGGCTCCATCATCGGCGCGGGTGCGCTCGAGTACCCCGCCGAATTCCAGGGGGCCTCGCAGGAGACCCTCACGAAGCTCGGCATCTCGAAGACCATCACGCTGACGAGCACGTACGACCACCGGGTGATCCAGGGGGCGGGCTCGGGCGAGTTCCTCAAGCTCGTCCACCAGCGGCTGATCGGCGGGCACCGCTTCTACGAGGAGATCTTCGCCGCCCTCCGCATCCCCTACAAGCCCGTGCAGTGGGCCTCCGACATCCACGTCGACGTCTCGGGCGCGGTCGACAAGACGGCGCGCGTGCAGGAGCTCATCAACTCCTTCCGCGTCCGCGGCCACCTCATGGCCGACGTCGATCCGCTCGAGTACGTGCAGCGCACGCACCCCGACCTCGAGATCGAGAACCACGGACTCACCTTCTGGGACCTCGACCGCGAATTCGTGACCGGCGGCATCGGCGGCAAGCGCACCATGAAGCTGCGCGACATCCTCGGCGTGCTGCGCGACTCGTACTGCCGCAAGATCGGCATCGAGTACATGCACATCCAGGACCCCGCACAGCGGATGTGGCTCCGCGAGCAGCTCGAGGTGCCCTACGCCAAGCCGAGCCACGACGAGCAGATGCGGATCCTCGAGAAGCTCAACGAGGCCGAGGCCTTCGAGACCTTCCTGCAGACCAAGTACGTCGGCCAGAAGCGCTTCAGCCTCGAGGGCGGCGAGTCGGTCATCCCGCTGCTCGACGCGATGCTCATCGACGCGGCCGAGGACGGCGTCGACAGCGTCGACGTCGGCATGGCGCACCGCGGTCGCCTCAACGTGCTCTCCAACATCGCCGGCAAGACCTACGGCCAGATCTTCCGCGAGTTCGAAGGCGCGCAGGCGACGAAGAGCGGGTCGGGCGACGTCAAGTACCACCTCGGCACCTCGGGGGTCTTCACCGCTCCCAACGGCACGCAGGTGCCGATCCACCTCGCCGCGAACCCCTCGCACCTCGAGACCGTCGACGGCGTGCTCGAGGGCATCGTGCGCGCGAAGCAGGACCTGAAGCCGATCGGCTCGTTCACCACGCTTCCGGTGCTGATCCACGGCGACGCGGCGATGGCCGGCCAGGGCATCGTCTACGAGACGCTGCAGATGTCGCAGCTGCGCGGCTACCGCACGGGCGGCACGATCCACATCATCATCAACAACCAGGTCGGCTTCACGACGCTCCCGTCCGACTCCCGCTCGGCCATCTACTCGTCCGACGTGGGCAAGGTGGTGCAGGCGCCGATCTTCCACGTGAACGGCGACGACCCCGAGTCGGTCGTGCGCGTCGCGCGGCTCGCCTACGAGTTCCGCCAGCGCTTCCACATCGACGTGATCATCGACCTGGTGTGCTACCGCCGGCGCGGGCACAACGAGGGCGACGACCCGTCGATGACCCAGCCGCTCATGACGGACCTGATCGAGGCCAAGCGCTCCACCCGGCGCCTGTACACGAGCTCGCTCGTCGGCCGAGGCGACATCACCGAGGAGGAGTACGAGAAGGCGAAGCAGGACTTCCAGGATCGCCTCGAGGTGGCGTTCCAGGAGACGCACGCGGCGCAGACCGGCACGATCCCCGTCATCGACCAGAGCGGCATCGGCGAGGTGCCCGAGGCGGGCGGCCCCGGCCCCGCGCCCCTGGAGACCGCGGTGGATCGCACTGTCGTCGAGCGCATCGGCGACGCGTTCGGGAACAAGCCCGAGGGCTTCACCGTGCATCAGAAGCTGCAGCAGCTGCTCAACAAGCGCGTCGAGATGAGCCGCGACGCGAGCCTGCACCGAGACGTCGAGCGCCGACGTCGGCTCGTCGGCGATGAGCAGCTCGGGCTCGAGTGCGAGAGCGCGAGCCAGGCTCGCGCGCTGCCGCTGC
>JAPSIU010000434.1 GCA_031178565.1 Leucobacter sp.
GCGATCCGGTCCCCGTGCTCCGCGAAGGCGGCCTCGAGCGCGGGCAGGTCGTTGTAGGGCAGCACGAGGGTCTGCGCGGCGGTCTCCGCGGTGACACCGGCGGATCCCGGCATGGCGAGGGTCGCGAGGCCGGATCCGGCCTCGGCGAGCAGACCGTCCGAGTGGCCGTGGTAGTGCCCCGCGAACTTGATGAGCAGCGGCCGCCCGGTGGCGCCGCGGGCGAGACGGATCGCCGTCATCGTCGCCTCGGTACCCGTGGACACGAGCCGCAGCCGCTCGATCAGCGGCACGCGGGAGATGATCTCCTCGGCGAGCTCGGCCTCTTCCGGCACGGACGCGCCGAATCCGAGGCCGCGGCCTGCCGCGACCTGCACCGCCTCCACGACCGCCGGATGCGCGTGCCCGAGCAGGGCCGGACCCCACGAGGCGACGAGATCGACGTACTCGTTGCCGTCGACGTCGGTGACGAGCGCACCGCGCCCCGAGACCAGGAAGCGCGGTGTGCCGCCGACGGAGCCGTAGGCGCGGACGGGAGAGTTCACTCCGCCGGGGATCACACGCGAGGCGCGCTCTGCGAGGGCGGCGCTGCGCGCGGTCGAGCGGGATCCGGCGGTCTGCGCGGCGTTCCGCGGGTTCGGGGCGCTCATCGGATCCACCCCGCGATCTCGGTCGCGAAGTAGCTCAGGACCGCATCGGCCCCCGCGCGCTTGATGCCGGTCACCGACTCCTCGATGACGCGCCGGCGGTCGATCCAGCCGTGGGCCGCGGCGGCCTCGATCATGGCGGCCTCCCCCGACACCTGATAGGCCCACACCGGCACGGGGCTCACCGCCGCGACGTCGGCGAGCACGTCGAGGTAGCTCATCGCGGGCTTCACCATGACGATGTCGGCTCCCTCGAGCACGTCCAGTTCGGCCTCGCGCACGCCCTCGCGACGGTTCGCGGGGTCCTGCTGGTAGGTGCTGCGGTCGCCCTCCAGCTGGGAGTCGACGGCCTCGCGGAAGGGGCCGTAGAACGCCGAGGCGTACTTCGCAGAGTAGCCGAGGATCGCCGTGTCGTGGAAGCCCGCTCCGTCGAGCGCGTCGCGCACGGCGGCGACCTGGCCGTCCATCATGCCGGAGAGGCCGAGCAGCTGCGATCCCGCCTCGGCCTGGGCGAGCGCCATCGAGCGGTAGCGCTCGAGCGTCGCGTCGTTGTCGACTCGGCCCGCCAGATCGAGCACACCGCAGTGACCGTGGTCGGTGAACTCGTCGAGGCAGAGGTCGGTCTGCACCACGAGGGCATCGCCGATCTCCTCGGCCACGGCGCGTGCGGCGACGTTCAGGATGCCGTCGGGGTCGTCGGCGGCCGTCCCGTGGGCGTCTCGGATCTCGGGCACGCCGAACAGCATCACACCGCCCACTCCGGCCTCGGCCGCCTCGGCGGCTGCACGACGCAGGGAATCGATGGTGTGCTGCTGGACGCCGGGCATGGACGAGATCGGCAGGGGTTCCCCGATTCCCTCGCGCACGAACATCGGCAGCACGAGCTCGGCCGGGTGGAGTCGCGTCTCGGTCGTGAGCCGGCGCATCGCCGGGGTCGCGCGCAGGCGGCGCGGGCGGATGGTGGGCGTCAGGGTCATGCGGTCGTTCCTTCGGTATCTGCGGGATCGAGGTCGTCTATGAGGTCAGGGATGCGAGCGGGCGCGAACCGATGCGCGGCGTCGGCGAGGGCGGCGAGCAGGCCGCTCGCGGTGTGCTCCTCCGCCACCACGTCGGCCCGGAGCCCGTGCTCGGCGAGCGCACTCGCCGTGGGACGCCCGATCGCCGCCAGCGCGGTGCGGGAGGGGACGGGAGCGAAGCGACGGGCGACCTCCCGCGCGGTGGATCCGCTCATGACGAGGATCGCGTCGAATCGCCCCGCCGCGACCTCCGCCTCGATATCCGGATCCCGGGGAGCCGGGAGGGTTCGATAGGCGGTGACCCGGTCCGGAGCGTGTCCGGCATCGCGCAGCGCGGTCTCGAGCACGGTGTCCGCGATCTCGGAGAGCGGCAGGAGGATCCGGCGCGGTTCGCCCTCGCTGAGCTCGGCGCGCATCACCCGGCCGAGGCTTGCACCGGAGAAATCGTGCTCCGGAGCGAGCTCGACCTCGAAGCCCCGCGATCTCAGCGCCTCCGCGGTCGCGGGTCCGACCGCGGCGATCCGCCCGGCGCCGGGCCGCGCTCCCGCGTCGGCGAAGGCCGATGCGCCGTTCGCGCTCGTCACGGCGAGCCAGTCGTAGGCTCCGCGGTTCCAGCGCTCCACGGCGGCGGCGAGCGGGCGAGCGCCTGGCCGCTGAGGTGCGCGAGCGGGGCGGGATCCCCGTCATCGCCCCGCTGATCACCACGGCGGCCCCGGCGGGCTCGGAAG
>JAPSIU010000435.1 GCA_031178565.1 Leucobacter sp.
CGGCGCAGCTGATGGCCGGCATCGACGGCATCATCAACCGCATCGAGCCGCACGAGCCCATCGACAAGGATCTCTACGAGCTCCCGGCGGAGGAGGCGAAGAGCATCCCGCAGGTGCCCAACTCCCTCCTCGACTCGCTCGAGGCGCTTCGCGCGGACCACGAGTTCCTCACGCGCGGCAACGTGTTCACGCCGGAACTGATCGAGACCTGGATCGACTACAAGATCGAGAACGAGATCCAGCCGCTCGCGCAGCGTCCGCACCCGTTCGAGTTCGAGCTGTACTTCGGCGTGTAGCCAGATGACGCGGAATCCCGCGGCGTAGTCCGCAGGGGGTCCGCAGAATCACAGAGAGCCCGTCAGCCGCGCGCTGGCGGGCTCTCTGGCTCCCCCGCGTCCGCCGCCGAATCGCCGACGTGCCCCTAATGGCCCCGAGCCCTCGTTCAGCGCGAGAGGGATCGGCCGGCGATGATGCGAAACTCCGTGTGGCCGCCTGTGTAGGCCGACGCCAAAACCGGGGGGGGGAGATGAGATGAATCGTGCAACACGCATAGTCGTCGGAATGGTCGCGCTGGTGGCGCTGATTCTGGTGCCGGTGAGCGTGAGTACTGCGCAGCCGTTCAGCGCGGAGCGTGAGTCCGCTGCTTCGGAGTCTGAGCCGGCGGTGACTCGAGGTCTTGCAGCAGAGGAGATGGCTGCGGCGACGAGCGGCGATCTTGTCGGCCCGTACTTCGATGAGATGTCGGTCCTTCCGGGGTTCGAGAGTGGCGGCCTCGCGGAGGACTCGACCGATCTCGAGTTCTATGGCATGGCGAGCTGTCCGCTGAGGCGAAGGACGTCATCCGCCGCGCTGAGGAGAGCGGCCGGACCGTCAGGATCGTGGAGGTGCCGTACACCTATGACGAGGTCTGGGAGTACTCGCTCTCGCTGGTGACGGCGCTCGAGGAGGCCGGCGTCGAGGTAGGTGGATTCGGCCCCAACCGCGCCCGCACCGCTATCGAAGTCCTCGTCCCTGAGGGGGCATGAGCGCCGGGGTTCAGCGGACGGTGGATACGCTCGCGGCGAGCCTCCTTCCGGCCGACCTCGATGTCACGTTCATCACCGACGAGGGCATGGGCGGTGTCACCTTCGAATTCGCAGGCCACACCTGGCCCGATTCTTGACGCCACACTCACCGCGAGGAGCCCGTCGGCGTCAGCCGGCGGGCTCCTCGCGTGTCAGTCGACCGACCACACCTCGTACTCGACGCCCGGCTCGCCACCGTCGATGCCGTCGCCGCGCACGGTGACCGACGTCTCGTAGGCGTCGTCCGGAGCGTCGGCACGGCGGATGAGCTGCCCGCCCTCGAGGTCGGGCCCGACGGTGAGCACGATCATCTCGTCACCCACCCACTCGGCCTCCAGCTCGGGGTCTTCCCCCTCGTCCCCTTCGATGTCCGGATCCGGAATGGCGTATTCGGGAGGCAGGGTGTCTGTGACCTCGCCGTCGCGCGGTCCGCCGCTCAGTCGGTACGTCTCCATGCCGTCACGGTAGCCCACCGGAGCCGCCCCGGCCACGGTGCGGCGCGCGGTGCCAGAGGCGGCTCGAGGTCACGGCAGGTTGATGTCCTCGGGGTCGACCTCGATCTCGCCGACGTCGTCCGGACCACCCGTTCCGGGGGCGACCTGCACCTTGGACTCGTCGATGGAGTCGTCGACCTCCGGCGAGACCACCTCGTCCTGCTTCTGCTGAGTCTCGGTCTCGCTCCCGGGGCTGTACGCCGTGTCCTTCCGGACGTCGGAGTCCTCGGAGTGCGCCGTCTCCGCGGCGTCGGTCGGGGCGTCGCTGGGAGTACTGTCGTTGCTCGTCATGCCCGGGACGCTACGCCGCCTCCCCGGGCCGGTTCGCCCCCTTGACAGGTCAGTGCGCCGCGGGGTGCCCGGGCCTAGCGTGGGCTCCGGACCGGCCGCGCAGGCGGCCGATCAGCATGATGATGCCGACGACGACCAGCCCGACGATGAGTCCGGCGATCGCGGAGACCAGGGTCTCACCGAACCACACGACGACGGGCCCGAGGTCGTGCAGCAGATGCTCGACGCCGTGGAGCAGGTCCGTCGTCGCGTGCAGTCCGACCTCGCCGACGTTCTCGAGCACCAGATGGCCGCCGACCCAGAGCATCGCCACCGTCCCGAGGATGCTGATGCCGCGGAAGACGGCCGGCATCGAGCGGACGATGCGGGTGCCGTTGTGGCGCACCGTACGCGAGGGACTCTTCGCCATGCGGAGCCCGATGTCGTCGATCTTCACGAGCAGAGCGACGGCTCCGTACACGACGCCCGTCATCATCACGGCGATGACGGCGAGGATCGCGAGGGTCTGCCAGATGTCCAGGCCG
>JAPSIU010000436.1 GCA_031178565.1 Leucobacter sp.
GGACCGCGGTCGCCGAGGTCGCGATGTCCTACACGGGGAATCTGCTGAGCCCGGCCGAGGACAAGTACACGCTCGACTACTACCTGCGGCTCGCCGAGCGCATCGTGGAGGCGGGCGCCCACGTCCTCGCGATCAAGGACATGGCGGGGCTGCTGCGCCCGGCGGCGGCCGCGAAGCTCGTCGCCGCCCTCCGGGAGCGCTTCGATCTGCCGGTGCACCTCCACACGCACGACACGCCGGGCGGCCAGCTCGCCACGCTGCTCGCCGCCGCCGACGCGGGTGTCGACGCCGTCGATGTCGCCTCCGCGCCGATGGCCGGGACCACGAGCCAGCCGTCGATGTCGGCGCTCGTGGCCGCCCTCGCGGACACGGAGCGCGATACCGGACTCGATCAGAACGCCGTCTACGCCCTCGAACCGTACTGGGACGCCGTCCGCGCCCTGTACAAGCCGTTCGAATCGGGCCTGCCCTCGCCGACGGGGCGCGTCTACACGCACGAGATCCCGGGCGGTCAGCTCTCGAACCTCCGTCAGCAGGCCATCGCCCTCGGGCTCGCGGACAACTTCGAGAAGATCGAGGACATGTACGCGGCCTCCGACCGGATCCTGGGACGGATCCCGAAGGTCACCCCCTCCTCGAAGGTCGTCGGCGACCTCGCGCTGCATCTCGCGGCGGTCGACGCCGATCCGGCCGACTTCGAGGCCAACCCCGGGAAGTACGACATCCCCGACTCGGTGGTCGGCTTCCTGGCCGGCGAACTCGGCGAGATCCCGGGCGGGTGGCCGGAGCCGTTCCGCACGAAGGTGCTCGCCGGGCGGAGCGTGCGCGTCGAGGTCGCGCCGGTCGGAGCGGACGACGTGCGACTGCTCGACGGCACCAGCGCTGAACGCCGGGAGACGCTGAACCGGCTGCTCTTCCCGGGACCGACGGCGCAGTACGAGGCGTCCCGCGAGCAGTTCGGAGAGCTCTCGCTGCTCGACACCGCCGACTATCTCTACGGGCTCGAATCGGGCGCCGAGCACGCGATCGACCTCGCGAGGGGCGTTCGCCTGTACGTTGACCTCGAGGCGATCGGCGAGGCCGACGACAAGGGCGTGCGCACCGTCATGCTCCGCCTGAACGGGCAGCTGCGGCAGGTCTTCGTGAAGGACGAGAGCATCGCGGTGAGCGCTCCCAGCGCGGAGAAGGCCGACCGGACCGTCCCCGGTCAGGTGGCGGCGCCGTTCTCCGGCACCGTGACGCTCACTGCCGAGCCGGGCCAGCGGGTCGAGGCCGGGCAGCCGATCGCGACGATCGAGGCCATGAAGATGGAGGCGGCGATCACCGCACCCGTGGCGGGCACGATCGAGCGACTCGCCTTCACCGGAACGCGTCCCACCGAAGCCGGCGACCTCCTCGCCGTCATCGTGTAGCGCCGAGGAGAGCATCGTCCGGCCGAGCCGCTAAGCTCGTGGGCTATGGCGATTCGTGAGATCAGGCTGTTCGGGGATCCGGTGCTGCGCACCGTGTGCGAGCCGATCGTGGAGATCGACGACGGCGTCCGCTCGCTCGTCGCCGATCTCTGCGAGACGGTGGACATGGAGGGGAGAGCCGGACTCGCGGCGACGCAGATCGGGCACACCCAGCGCGCCTTCAGCCTCAACATCGACGGACGCGTGAGCTACGTGCTGAACCCCGAGATCGTCGAACTCGAGGGGGAGCCCGTGCCGACCGGGGAGGGGTGCCTCTCGGTGCCGAACCTCTGGTTCGAGGTGATGCGATACCCGCGGGCCACGGTGCGCGGGCTCGATCTCGATGGGCGGGAGGTCGTGATCTCCGGCGAGGGGCTGCTCGCGCAGGCGCTGCAGCACGAGTGCGATCACCTCGACGGCAAGCTCTACATCAGCAGACTCGACCGCGAGACCCGCGGCGAGGCCATGCGCCAGATCCGCACCTCGAACTGGTTCTGAGGCGCGGAGGCGCAGGGCCGGCTCCCCGGGGGAGCGGTGAGCGGCCGACGCGCGAGGCCCGTTACTCGCGCGGGGTCGAGACGGTCTCCGTCTGCGGGTTGTCGCCGTAGAGCTTCGCGATCTCTCGTGCGAAGTCGCGGAGGATGTTGTCGCGCCGGATGCTCATCTTCGGCGTGAGGTGACCGTTGGCCTCGACGAACTCCGTCGGGAGGATCACGAACTTGCGGACCGATTCGGCACGGGAGACGTGCTCGTTCCCGTGATCGATCGCGCGCTGCACCTCCGCCAGCACCTTCGGGTGGGTCGCGGCCTCCTCGAGCGTCATCGACGGATCCTCGCCGTGGTTGTTCAGCCAGACGGGCAGCATCTCGGGGTCGAGGGTGACGAGCGCGGCGATGAACGGCTTCTGATCGCCGACCACGA
>JAPSIU010000437.1 GCA_031178565.1 Leucobacter sp.
CCCGGTTCGCCTGGAGGAATCGGAACAGCCGCCGATCGAGTCGGCTCGTGTCCCAGTCCTCATCGACGAGGGCGTGCCGGATGAACAGCTCGCGCGCGAGCGGCGGATCAACCCGCGAGAGCTGAATACGGCGCTTCGCGACGATCGGCAGCCCGAACAGAGTGACCTTCTCGTCGGCGACCGCGGCGCCCTGTCGTCGTTCCCAGCGCGGCTCGCTGAAGCTCCGCTTGGCGAGCGGTCCGGCGAGCTGCTCGGCCCAGGCCGGATCGATCGCCGCGTTCGTGCGCGCGAACAGCCGGCTGGTCTCGACGAGCTCGGCGCTCATCAGGGCGGCCGGCGGCTTCTTCGCCAGAGCCGAGCCGGGGAAGATCACGAAACGCACGTTCCGCGCGCCGATGAACTCGGCCTGCTGGCGCCGCCCGCGTCGTTCGGCCTCACGGGTCGAACCCGCGCCGCCACGACCGGTCGACGTCTTCGCGTCGTCGCGGAGCCCGATCTGCGAGAGCAGGCCGGCGAGGAGCGCACGATGGATCCCGTCGGCATTCGGCTCGCCGGCGCGCTCCGCGACATGGAGACCGAGCGGCTTCGCGAGCCGAACGAGCTGGCGGTACAGGTCCTGCCACTCCCGCACGCGCAGGTAGTTCAGGAACTCGGCCTTGCACATGCGACGGAAGGCACTGCCCGAGAGCTCCCGCCCGCGCTCCTCGAGGTGATTCCAGAGGTTCAGCAGGGTGAGGAAGTCGCTCGCGGGGTCGACGAACCTCGCGTGGAACCCGTCGGCCTGCTCGCGCTTGTCGAGCGGTCGTTCACGCGGGTCCTGGATCGTGAGCCCCGCGACGATCGCGAGCACCTCGCGCGAGACGCCCTGGGTCTTCGACTCGAGCACCATCCGCGCGAAGCGCGGCTCGATCGGCAGCCGGGCGAGCTGCCGGCCGACCCGCGTGAGCTGCGGTCCGTCCCCGCTGGCGGACTCGTCGAGCGCGCCGAGCTCCCGCAGCAGCTCGAGGCCGTCACGGATGCCGCGATTGTCGGGCGGCGTGAGGAACGGGAACTCCTCGATCTGGCCGAGGCCGAGCGAGGCCATCTGCAGGATGACGGCCGCCAGGTTCGTGCGCAGGATCTCGGGATCGGTGAACTCGGGCCGGCGCTCGAAGTCCTCCTCGGAGTAGAGGCGGATCGCGATGCCGTCGCTCGTGCGACCGGAACGGCCCGAGCGCTGGTTCGCCGAGGCCTGCGAGATGGCCTCGATCGGCAGGCGCTGCACCTTGGATCGCACCGAGTACCTGCTGATGCGGGCCGTGCCGGCATCGACGACGTATCGGATGCCGGGCACGGTGAGGCTCGTCTCGGCGACGTTCGTGGCGAGTACGACCCGACGCCGCAGCCCGGCGACCTTCGACGGTTCGAACACCCGATGCTGATCCGCCGAGGAGAGCCGGCCATAGAGGGGGAGCACCTCGGTCTCACCGGTGCGGCCGCCCGACGGGCGCCCGTAGTGTGCACGCACGGCCGCCTCGGCGTCGCGGATCTCGCTCTCGCCCGAGAGGAACACGAGCACATCGCCCGACGACTCGCGCTCGAGCTCGTCGAGCGCGTCGAGGATGCCGCGCTGCACGTCCTTGTCCTCGGCCGCGGCGCCCTCGTCCTCGGCGTCCTCGCCGGCGCCGGCCGTGCCCGACTCCGCGACGAGCGGCCGATACCGGATCTCGACGGGATACGTACGACCCGACACCTCGATGATGGGAGCCGGCCGACCCGCGGCATCCGTGAAGTGCGCGGCGAAGCTCTCGGGATCGATCGTCGCACTCGTGACGATGACCTTGAGGTCGGGGCGCCGGGGGAGCAGTCGCTTCAGGTAGCCGAGGAGGAAGTCGATGTTGAGGCTGCGCTCGTGCGCCTCATCGATGATGATCGTGTCGTAGCGGCGGAGCTCGCGGTCACGGTGGATCTCGTTCAGGAGGATGCCATCGGTCATCACCTTGATGTGCGTCGCCTGGCTGACCTTGTCGGTGAAGCGCACCTGATAGCCCACGAGGCTGCCGAGCTCGACGTCGAGCTCCTCCGAGATGCGCTCGGCGATGGTGCGCGCCGCGATGCGTCGGGGCTGCGTGTGGGCGATCGATTCGCGGCCGAGCTCGAGGCAGATCTTCGGCAGCTGCGTCGTCTTCCCCGATCCGGTCGCCCCGGCGACGATCACGACCTGGTGGTCGCGAAGGGCGCGCGCGATCTCCTCGCGCTGCCCGGAGACGGGCAGCTCGGGGGGATAGGTGATCGTGGGAAGCACAGCCCTCCATCGTATGCCGCGACGGCGCGTTCTTCGCGCTCGGCGAAACGGGCTGTCGGATGCCCTCGCCGCCGTGGTGGGATGGGCG
>JAPSIU010000438.1 GCA_031178565.1 Leucobacter sp.
GAAGTGCTGGATCCCGATGTCGGTGAGCTCCTTGGTGAGCCCGTCGGAGCAGATCAGGATCCGCTGGCCCGGGATCAGCGCGAGCGAGGTGTAGTCGGGTACGGGTGACTCGTTGAAGCCGACCGCGCGCGTGATGACGTTCGCGTGCGGGTGGATCTCGGCCTCCTCCTCCGTGATCGCGCCCGTGTCGATGAGGTGCTGCACGACCGAGTGATCCACCGTGATCTGGCTCAGGGCGCCCTTGAAGTACTGGTAGACGCGGGAGTCGCCGATGTTGAAGACCTTCCACGTCGGCTGCTCGGCGTCCGTTCCGACGATGACGCCCGTGACGGTGGTCCCCGCGCCGAGCTCGGTCTCCCCCGCGTCCAGTTCGATGTCCTCGACCGCGTCGCTGAGCATCTCGTCGATGTCCTGCTCGGAGACGCCCCGGCTCCCGCCGAGCTCCGCGAGTCGGCGCACGACGGCGGCTGAGGCGATCTCACCTGCCGAGTGGCCGCCCATGCCGTCGGCCACGGCGAAGATCGGAGGGATCGTGACGTAGCTGTCCTGGTTCGTCTCCCGACGACGCCCGACGTTGCTCAGTCCGTGCCAGGAGAGCTCGATCTCGAGATCGCAGTCGTCGCGGTAGCGCAGACGGCGACGCGCCGCGTTCTCGCCGCGACCGGTCACTGCTTCCACCTCATAGACACTCGAGTATCCTATCCTGCCGCCGCCGAGCGGCTCGCACGGGAGCCCGAGGCCGCCGGTGCCCCGAACTCCGTGACGAGCGTGAGCTGACCCGATTCCGCGCTTCGCGACAGCTCGAGACCCTCGCCCGTCGCCCAGTCGATGAGTTCCGATGCGTCGCCGATCACGGCGCCGGATCGAGCGAGGCGACGCACGAGATCACCCTTCGCGGCCTTGTTGAAGTGATTGAGCGCCCGGACCTCGCCGTCGGCTCCGCGCTGGGCGACGTGCAGGAAGCATCCGACGCCGTCGGGCAGCGGTGCGAGCGAGCCATAGTCCTGAGAGCGGAGATCGAGCACGAGACCGGCCGCGTCCCAGTCGATCCGCTCATGGGCCTCCCGCCACAGCCGCTTCAGCGGCACACCGAGTTCGGGAAGTCGGGAGCCCGCCGACAAGCGGTAGGCGGGGATCGGGTCCCCCGCGGCGAGCAGTCCGAAGAGCGCGGACTGCACGAGCACGTGCTCGTCGATCCAGGAGCGCGCGTCCGCATCGAGGGTCGCGACGTCGAGCGCGTCGTAGAGCACCCCGGTGTAGCGCTCGATCGCCGGCAGCACGCCGCTGCGGTCCAGCTTCCGGTTGTGCAGCAGTTCGTCGCGATTCTTCACCCCGAGCTTCAGCGCCTTCGCTGCGGCCTCCTCGTCCGCGCTGAGCGCCTCGAGTGCAGCCCTCACCCGTTCGCGTCCCGGACCGAGCTCCGCGGCGTGGCGCAGCGACGTCGGCCGGAACGCCCCGGATCCGCCGGCGCGTTTCGTCTCGGACGGTGGGAGCAGCACGAGCATGCGGTGTGTCTCTCCTTCGCTCAGCGGATGGGCACGGACGGTCGGGATATGCAAGAGGCCGGTCGGCTGCTCACCAGGAGCGGCCGACCGGCCTCCGAGTCGGGCTGCGCACCGCTGTCACGGTGACGCCGCCGGCGACTCCGGAAAGGATGCCTTCGCCGTTAGACGACCGTCGCCTGACCCGCCACGATGGTGATCGTGTCGTGGTCGACCGAGAGGAATCCGCCCTCGGCGTCGACCGCGACCTTCTCGCCGGACGCGGTGGTGACGCGGACCTCGCCCTGCGCGAGCAGCGCGAGCAGGGGTTCGTGTCCGCCGAGGATGCCGATCTCGCCCTCGACCGTCTTCGCTACGACCTGGGACGCGGTACCGGTCCAGACCTCACGATCGGCCGATACGACGCTCACGTTCAGCGATGCCATGGCTTAGGCCAGTTCCTTCTGCATCTTCGCCCAGTTCTCCTCGACGTCCGAGATGGCGCCGACGTTGAAGAAGGCCTGCTCTGCGACGTGATCGAACTCGCCCTTGGCGATGGCGTCGAACGACTCGATCGTGTCCTTGAGCGGAACGGTCGAACCCTCGACACCGGTGAACTTCTTCGCCATGTAGGTGTTCTGCGAGAGGAACTGCTGGATGCGACGCGCGCGCGACACGGTGATCTTGTCCTCTTCGGAGAGCTCGTCGACGCCGAGGATGGCGATGATCTCCTGCAGCTCCTTGTTCTTCTGCAGGATCTGCTTGACCGTCGTGGCCACGCGGTAGTGATCCTCGCCCAAGTAGCGGGGATCGAGGATGCGCGACGTCGAGGTCAGCGGATCCACGGCGGGGTACAGACCCTTCGAAGCGATCTCGC
>JAPSIU010000439.1 GCA_031178565.1 Leucobacter sp.
GCGGCCGCGCTGACGGCCATGCTGGAGGCCTGCATGGAGATGTGCCGCGCCTGCGCGGCCGACTGCGAGGCCCATGCTGACCACAGCCCGGTCTGCCGGATGTGCGCGGACGCGTGCCGAGCCTGCATCGCGGCGTGCGAGCAGGTCAGAGCGGCGATGACCGCCGCCTGATCTTCCGTCCGGGCCCGCCGGGGAGCGGGATCAGCCCAGTCGCAGCGCGTTGAAGCGGCGCGATCCGACCGTCAGCACGTGGTGACGCGCGTGATAGGCGACGGGCGCACCCGGCTCGACCGCGTCGGACGCGCCGGCGCCGTTCCACAGCGAGATCACCGTGCCGTCCGTCCACAGGCGGATCCAGATCTCACCGGACGCGGGGTCGACGTCGGCCACGATCGCGTCCGCCCACTCGCCGGGGGTCGCCGCGACCAGACGCGCCTGGATCAGGTGCACCGCGTGCCCGGGGGCGAACGAACTGCACGCCCGACCCGTGCGGCACATGCACGCCGCAGCCTGACGCGCGCGGGCGGCCGGGATGCGTGGGGGCGGGGTGGGCACGTCTTGCTCCTTGTCCTGAGGGGCTGGTGTGCGCCAGGCTACGCAGGCGACCTTTCCCGCGTCGGGCCCGACGACACAGAGGGAAACATCCGAGGGTCGACGGTTTGCCATGGCCGATCGCCGTCGAAGAGGCGATCGGTTAGTGTGGAATGAGGAGGACATCGTGGACGACACTCAGCGACCTGGCGACGACATCCATCGGGGTGCCGAGACGTCGGCGCAGCCGCGACTCGCGGACTCGACCCAGACGTTCGGGCACGATTCGGATCTCTCCTTCGTGCCGTTCGGAGCCGAGCTCACGGCAGCCGAGGTGGAAGCCATCAACGCTCTGCCGGCCCGCTCGGCGCTGCTCATCGTGCGCTCCGGCCCGACCGCCGGAGCCCGGTACCTCCTGGACACCGACGTGACGACCGTGGGCCGCCACCCGGAGGCCGACATCTTCTTCGACGACGTGACCGTCTCGCGTCGTCACGCCGAGATCACCCGGACGGGCTCGGTCTTCGAGCTGATCGATCAGCGGTCCCTCAACGGCACCTATGTGAACGGGGAGCGCGTGGATCGGGCGACCCTCACCGACGGGGCCGAGGTCCGCGTCGGCAAGTTCCGCCTGAACTTCTTCGTCGCCCCGGCCGAGAGGGCGACCGGCGCGTGAGCTCGGTGGCCGCGCCCCGAGGACGAGCATCGTCCTCGGGCTCTCTGAGCATCGGTCAGGTGCTCGCCCGGCTCAGCCCGGAGTTCCCCGCCCTCACCGCCAGCAAGCTCCGCTTCCTCGAGGTGCAGGGCATCGTCACGCCCGTGCGCACCGAGTCGGGCTACCGGAAGTTCTCCTCGGGCGATGTGGAGCGGCTGCGTACCGCGCTCACCATGCAGCGCGACTACGGCATCCCGCTCGCGAGGATCCGCGAGTACCTGGAGGAGCAGGGCGACGCACCCGTGCCGGCTGCCCCGGCCTCGATCGTCCAGACAGCCCGTCGCTACCGTCGCGATGAGCTCATCTCGGCGGCGGGCGCGAGCGCAGGGCTTCTGAACGATGCGGTCTCGGCCGGCCTGATCGTGCCCGCCGACTCGTACGACGAGCGGACGCTCGGGCTTCTCCGCTCGCTCGTCGCACTCGAGGCGCACGGCATCCAGCCGCGACACCTCCGCAGCGTCCGTCAGGCCGCCGAACGCGAGATCTCCCTCATCGAGAGCGCGATCGAGCCGCTGCGGCGACGGGCGGATGCCGGGTCCCGTGCGCGGGCGAACGAACTCGCCCCCGAGCTCGCGCGGCGCATCGACGACATCCGAGAGGTGTTCGTCGCCACCGCACTCGAACGACTCGCTCCGTGAGCCGCTTCCGCGACACGCCGCGGCGCACGGGCCGGATGTCGTTGCCGCTCGCCCTTCCCTCCTCTAGCGTGGAAGAACCGAACACCCGCAGGAGGTCCCGATGACCGCGCACGATGCGCTGGGCGAGCAGAAGTTCTCGTCGGAACTCCTGTTCACCGACGGCCTCCCCGAGATGGACGACGAGGTCGGCTACCGTGGAGCGCAGGCGGCCCGGGCCGCCGGCATCACGTACCGCCAGCTGGACTACTGGGCGCGCACCGAGCTCGTGGAGCCCACCGTGCGCGGCGCGAGCGGGTCGGGGTCGCAGCGGCTGTACGGCTTCCGCGACATCCTCGTCCTGAAGCTCGTCAAGCGGCTGCTCGACACCGGCATCTCCCTGCAGCAGATCCGCATCGCGGTGGACCAGCTCCGTGCGGCCGGCATCCGGGACCTGGCGGGAACCACGCTCATGAGCGACGGCGCGTCGG
>JAPSIU010000440.1 GCA_031178565.1 Leucobacter sp.
TCCTTCTCCGAGAGCGCCGGAACGTTCACCGCGACGCCGGGCAGATTGATGCCCTTGTTGTTCGACACGGCGCCCGGGATCTCGACGGTGGTGTAGACCGTGTCCTCGGTCACCCGAGTGGCTCGCAGGCCGACCTTTCCGTCATCGATCAGCAGCGGATCGCCCGCGTTCACGTCGCCGGGAAGGCCCTTGTGCGTCGTGCCGGCGATCTCCCGGTTCCCCACGATGTCGCGCGTCGTGATGGCGAACTCGTCGCCCTCCGACAGGTCGTACGGACCGTCCTCGAACTTCCCGAGGCGGATCTTCGGACCCTGCAGATCGGCGAGGATCGCGATCGGTCGCCCGACCTCGGCCTCCGCCCGGCGGATGTTCCGATAGATGCCCTCGTGCACGTTGTAGGTGCCGTGCGACATGTTGAGCCGCGCCACGTTCACGCCCGCTCGAATGAGGGCGAGCGTGTGGTCGTAGCTGGAGACCGCGGGGCCCCAGGTCGCAACGATCTTGGCGTGGCGCATCTGCTGCTCTCCTTGCTAGTCGGTCTTCACGGTGTCGGCCGCAGCCGCCGGTGCCGGCGCCGATGCGGACACCGGCGCTTCGCGTCCCGAGCCGGTCTCCGGCGAGGTCTCGGCGACCTCATCGCCCCGGTCGACCACGTGATAGAACTCCTCGGGGTCCGCCGTCTCGACGAGGACCGCGTCGGAGGGATTGTGACGGCCCGGCAGGTACACGGAGGTCTCGACGCCGACGTGACGGCGGCGCTGCACGAGGTAGACGACGACGCCGACCACGATCGCCAGGAGCGCGGCGAGCACGTTCGTCCGGAGTCCCAGGAAGAGCAGGCTCGGATCCACGCGGAGCGACTCGACCACGGCTCGGCCGATGCCGTACCACACGAGGTACAGGGCGAAGAACTTGCCCCAGCGAGGACGCCACCTGCGCTCGATCGCGAGCAGCACCACGATTCCGAGCAGGTTCCAGAGCGCCTCGTAGAGGAATGTGGGGTGGAACAGCGTGCCCTCGGGCAGGCCGATCGGGAACGCCGGGTTGCCGGATTCGATCTCGAGGCCCCACGGCAGCGTCGTCGGTCCGCCGAAGAGCTCGTGGTTGAACCAGTTGCCGAGGCGCCCGACGGCCTGCGCGAGCATGATGCCCGGCACGAGCGCGTCGGCGAACGACCAGAAGCGGATCCCGGTGAGCCGCGAGGCGATGAGGACGCCCACGGCCCCGCCGATGAGCGCGCCGAAGATGGCGATTCCGCCGTTCCAGAAGGCGAAGATCTCGAGCGGGTTCCTGCCCTCGCCGAAGTAGTCGCCCCAGTGCGTGAGCACGTGGTAGAGGCGGGCGCCGAGAATCCCGAGCACGAGCGACCACACGATGAAGTCGAGCACCGCGTCGCGCTCACCGCCGCGACGCCCCAGACGACGGGCCGTCCAGATCCCGGCGAGGATGATGCCCGCGATGATGCAGAGCGCATAGAAGTAGATGCGCAGCGGCCCGATCTGCACGAACTGCATGTCGGGGCTCGGGATACTGAACGGGAGAGTCATTCACTCCTCTTTCGCCTGCGGCGCACTGCCGCTGGAACCTGCTGATGGGGCCGCGGAGGATGATGCACCGCGGCAGTCGGATCAATCCTAGCGCGGGTCGCCGACACGCTTCGTCCGGGCGCTATCGCGCAGTCCCCGCCGCGATCTCGCGCACGGTCTCCGACAGGCGCTCCACGCCCCCGTCGCGCAGCGCACGCACGAAGGCCGTGCCGACGATCGCGCCGTCCGCGTAGTCGAGCGCGGAGGCGACCTGATCCGCCGTGGAGATGCCGATTCCGACGCAGGCGATCTCGGCGCCCTGCGCGCGCAGGCGCGCCGTCAGTCCGCGCGCCGCCGCGTCGAGCTGCGCCCGCTCTCCGGTGATGCCCATGGTCGAAACCGTGTAGACGAAGCCGGTGGTCGCGCGCACGACGAGCCCGAGCCGTTCGTCGCTCGAGCTGGGCGCCGCGAGGAACACACGATCGAGACCGAAGCGCTCGCTCATCTCGATCCACTCCTCGGCGGCGTCCGGGGTGATGTCGGGGGTGATGAGCCCCGCGCCGCCGGCCTCCACGAGGTCGCGTGCGAAGCGCTCCACGCCGTACTGCAGCACAGGGTTCCAGTAGGTCATCACGAGCACCGGCACGTCCACGGCCTCGCGCACGCGGCGCACCGCCTCGAACACGTGCGAGACGCGGAAGCCGTTCGCGAGCGCCGCCTGCGTCGCCTCCTGGATCACGAAACCGTCCATGACCGGATCGGAGTAGGGCAGTCCGAGCTCGAGCACGTCGGCGCCGCTCCGGGCCATCGCGATGGCCGCCACG
>JAPSIU010000090.1 GCA_031178565.1 Leucobacter sp.
ACACCGGAGAACCCGCGGAGAAGATGCACGGATCGAAGGTCGTGCACGGGCTGCAGGGCTACTACGACGACGCCGACGCGATCGTCTCCTTCCACCCGTTCTACATGCTGCCGCTCTGCAACACCGCGCGCTGGGACACGCAGTGCGGCGCCTACTACAGCAAGGTCTACACCTTCGTCTGCGACCACCCCGAGACCTGGCAGGTCTCGAGCGCCGATCCGAACTCGCCGATCCCCGCCTCGCACTCGGCCGCGCGAGCGCCCGGGGCGAATCTCGCGCTCACGCAGATGTACACCGCGTCCCGCACCATGCTGGACTCGATGCTGCCGGCGACCGGAGGCTGGAGCCTCTCCGACGCGATCCTCACCGACGGACAGGCGACCGCCGACAATCTGCCGCAGCGGGTCGCGAGGATCCAGTTCTCGTGGCGGACCCCCGACATCGAGATGGCCGAGCACGTGCTGGCGGTGCTCGACCGGAACGCCCGGGCGGCCTCGACGATGGCGCACTGCGAGCTGGAGGAGCGGTGGATCGCGCGCAGCCGCCCGGGCCGCACGAACCACGCCATGGCGGAGGTGCTCTACGCCAACCTCGAGTCGGTCGGCGCGCCGAGCTACGGCGCCGAGGCGATCGAGGTCGCGCAGGAGATCCAGCGCTCCCTCGGATACGAGCCGAGCGAGCACCCCTTCCTCCCCGAGACGGAGCAGCTCATCACCCCGCAGGAGGCCGAGCGCCGTCTTCGCGAGCACATGCCGGCCTGGCAGCGCAACTGGACGAGCGACGACTACGTCGAGATGTCGCACTACGCGCCGCTCGTGCGCTTCTACGTGTCGCGGCCGGCGCTCGCGCCCGTCCCCGGTGCCGGTCCCTACCCCTCGTGGGTCATGAACGCGCTCGGCGGCATCCCCTCCACGATCGCCCCGACCATCGAGACCGCCGGTAAGACCGTCGCGGGCACCTTCGTCGACCTGCTCACCCGGCCGGAGCTGCTCGCGCGCGCCGCGGAGGAGTTCGAGGCCCGCACGGCGGCGGATCCCGTCCCGGCCCTGCTGCCGAGCGATTTCGAGGCGCCGATCGACCTGCCGTGGCCCGACTACTCCGGAGAGGCCGAGCAGCGGCGCTGGTAGGCCGCTTCGAGCCCGAGCCCGGGCACCACCCTCACGAAGGAGGCACGATGGACGGTACGACGATCCGGAAGCACGCCGCCGCGAGGATCGAGGAGCTGCCGGGCGCGTATCTCGACCACCCGTTCGGCCCCGACTGGGACGTCTTCAAGGTGCGGGGCAAGGTGTTCATGCTCCAGACCGGCACGACCGGCGACCCCATCGTCATCCTGAAGGCGCGGCCGGCAGACGGCGCCGTGCTCCGCGACGCCTACCCTGAGATCACTCCGGGATATCACATGAACAAGCGCCACTGGATCACGCTGAACCCGGGCGGAGAGATCGACCGGCAGCTCGTCGAGGATCTGGTGACGGAGTCGTATCTGCTCGTCGTGGAGAAGCTGCCGAGGGACCGGCGTCCCGTCGACCCGGAGGTCTTCGGGCAGACCGGCCCCTAGCAGCGGGCCAGTGCGGCTCCCGGTCAGTGCGGCTCGTGCGTCTTCCCGCCCCGGCCGTGGTCGGCGGCGTCCTCCCCGGGTTCGCAGCAGGATGCGCCTTCGGTGGCGCAGGATCCCTTCGCTCGGGAGCGCGGCGCGTCGAGCGACGGGTTCCGGTCGAAGAACCCGAAGGGCTTGAGCGTGAAAGCCACCTTGTCGACGGGCATGATGGGCCAGTCCTCGGTACGGGTGATGTGGTGGATCCCGAAGACGTACCAGAGCACGACATCGGTGTCGACGAGGTTCTCGTCGTCCGCGATCCACGCGCTCATGCCGTTGCCGAGGTCGTTCGCCGACTGCGTCGGGTAGTCGCCCGCGGGCCACATCTCGGAGTCGTGGTGCTTCGTCACCCACAGCGTGCTGCCGATCACCGGATTGCGTTTCAGGATCGGCGAGGACTCGTCGAACATCGCGGGGAAGGAGCCGGTCGGCACCAGCTTGTAGGCCGTCGGCGCATCCCAGGCGTTGAGCCGGCCGGGGTTCTGCACCTTCCAGGCGCGCTGCCGCTCCCAGCTGTACGTGCGGCCGGCGTCCTTCTCGGAGGCGACGACCGTGCCCTGCGTGTTCAGATCGAGGCCGAGGGGATTCGACTCGTCGATGGGCGCGGGCATCGAGTCCGACTCGACGACGGTGTTGCCGTCGCCGTCGATGTCGAGATCGAGGCGCGCGACGAGGAAGTGCTGATGGTGGGGCGCGTAGGTGCGCCTGTCGATCACGGTGCCCGTGGGGAAGGCGGCGGCGTCCTCCTCCATGGGCGTCGACACCATGATGCCGGTGGCGCGGATCTCGCACTCGATGTTGCCGTCGGGGTAGAACCGCCAGTAGACGAGGTACTCGTAGTTCGCGACGGTCGCGTGCACGGAGACGACGAAGCGGCGCATGCGGCGCACCTCGGTGCCCGCGTCTGGGTCCACGTGCTTCCACAGCACGGCGTCGTCCTCCTCGTGGAGGCAGATCGCGTTCTTCGTGATCACCGGCTCGCCCGCCGTGTTCGGCAGCACGCCGTCGAGGTAGGTGATCTCGCCGAGGCAGTCGCACCCGAGTTCGAGCGAGGTGCACATGTAGCCGAATCCCCACTCGCCGATGTCGAACGCGGTTCGGCGGTAGTGGTCGAAGCTCGAGTCGCGGTACGGGACGATCATCTCGGCGAGGGACATGCGGTACGCGATGTCGCGGTACTCGTCTCCGTCCTTGAACCTGACCTGGTACAGCACGGGACCCTCGCGATAGTTGAAGCCGATGCGGAACTCCCAGTCCTGCCAGCGGAGCAGCGAGCCGTCGAGTTCGAAGGAGACGCCGTCGGGCTGCACGATGTCGAGCGGTTCGAGATCCGCGCGCTCCTCGATCCCGCGCAGCTCGGGGACGTACTCGGCGTCGACGTCGGGGAAGCCGCGATCGTGCCCCTCATCGATCTCGAGCACCTCCATGGTGTTCACGTCGACGACGACCTTCATCCCGCTCACCGGGTGCGCGTAGGGATTGCCGTGCGGGATCGCGCGCTTCCAGATGTCCACCCAGCCGAGGCGTCGATCCCGCCACTGCTCGGGCATGACCGCGTGTCCGTACGTCCAGAGATCGAAGAGCACGAGTTCGGGGTCGATCCCGCGCTTCTCGAGGGCCCGTCTCACTTCCGGGTGCTCGCGCAGGGCCCTGTCGCAGTCGTGATACTCGTCGACCGTGAAGTTCGGCGTGACGCCCGGGACGTGCGTCCACCCCTCGAGCGCATCCTCCGTCAGGTTGACGACGGCCTCGTAGACCTCGTTGCTCTGCTTGTCCCAGAGCACCGCGAGTGAGCGGCGGACGATCGGATCTCCGTCCCTCCACGCCCTGACCTCGGTCTTCGGGGGTTCTCGGAGCACGATCGACGCGTAGCGCCAGCCGCTGTCGATGCCCTTCTCGCGTGCGAGGATGGACGAGGCGGCGGAGACTTCTTCCGCGGTCAGCGAATCGAGCGGGTGGGATCCCATGGCTCCTCCTTCTGGGCGGACGCGCCGTTGCCTCCGCTCGAATCCCACTGTGCCACGTTTTCGAGCGCTGTGCGTTCCCGTGCGGCCGCCTTCGCGTTCGCGACACGCCAGAGAAACCGGATTCGAAATCCCGATTTGCGCCGGAGGGTGCAATCGTCATAAGATTTCATCTCGGTAGCAAGCGAGAAATTGCTTCGGCCCCATCGTTTAGCGGCCTAGGACACCGCCCTTTCACGGCGGCAGCACGGGTTCGAATCCCGTTGGGGTCACTGACACCGAATCACAATTGAATACATCATGGCCCTGTAGCGCAGTTGGTTAGCGCGCCGCCCTGTCACGGCGGAGGTCGCGGGTTCAAGTCCCGTCAGGGTCGCCAGGTGAAGAACCCTTCCGAGGAAGGGTTTCTTCGTCTCCGGCGGTCGCCATGTGGTGAGTGCCCGGCTCTGTAGCTCAGTTGGTAGAGCGCACGACTGAAAATCGTGAGGTCACGGGATCGACGCCCGTCGGAGCCACTGAACCCCCTCCTAGCTTCTACATGGAGGGGGTTCTTTTTCTGTTTCTCGGGGCGTCTCCGCGAGCGGCCCCCGAGTCCGGGCTTATAACCCCGAATCCCGATGCAACGGCCCTCCTGCCCGAGTGGTGTGTTTCAACCCGCAGGAAGTGTCCGGGCTGAAACCCTCGGGTGCGCCTAGAGGGCTCGGGCGGGGGTGGGCGCACCCGGAACGCCGCCCCTCACGCGAGCCGATAGGCTCGGATCATGGCGACCGGCGCGACGATCCACACCTTCGATGTACAGCTGGCCGACGTGGATCGCGGCGTCTACGAAGACCTCTCGCTGCGAGTGGCGAGGCATCCGTCCGAGACCGATCCCTTCATGGTGACCCGGCTGCTCGCCTATTGCCTCGAGTACGAGGCGGGCATCGCCTTCGGGGCAGGAGGGATCTCGTCGACGGAGGAGCCGGCGGTGCTGGTGAGGGATCTCACGGGCCGGGTGACCCGATGGGTCGAGGTCGGAGCACCCGACGCGCAGCGGCTGCACTTCGGCAGCAAACTCGCCGACCGCACTGCGGTGTACACCCATCGCGATCCCGTGAAGCTCCTCGCGGCCTGGGCCGGGAAGGGGATCCATCGCGCTGAAGAGATCGTTCTGCGCTCGTTCGACCGTGGGTTCATCGACGCGGTCGCCACGAAGCTCGCGCGACGCAACACGATGACGGTCTCGGTGACCGAGGGGCAGCTCTACCTCGAGCTCAACGGCGCCCCGGCCGACACGCGGATCCACGAGCATCGGCTCGACTGAGCCGGCCGACCGATCGACGATCAGGCGAGCCACGCCTCGATCACGCCGGCTTCGCAGCTCGCGTGAGAGTCAGGTGGGTGACGCCGCTCGGGGTAGAGACGGCCTCGATGTCGTAGCGATCCTCGAGATCCTCGAGGCCGTCCCAGAGACGGACGCCGCGTCCGAGCACGACGGGCACCTGAACCACGTGGAGCATGTCGATCAGATCCGCTGCGAGGAAGTCGCGGACGATGGTCGGGCCGCCGCCGACGCGGACATCGAGTCCGCCCGCCGCCTCCCGTGCGAGGTCGAGCGCCTCCTGAGGAGTTGCGTCGATGAAGTGGAAGACGGTGCCGCCCTCCATTTCGATGGACGGCCGCGGGTGATGCGTGAGGACGAAGACCGGGGTGTGGAACGGCGGATTCGATCCCCACCAGCCCCGCCATTCCTGCTCGGTTCCCACATCGGTCCACGGCCCGGATCGCCAGTCGAACTTGCCCCGCCCCATGATCTCGGCACCGATCCCGGGCCCGTGCCGCTCGGCGAAGGCGTTGTCGACGCCTTCGCCGCCGCCCTCCCGCCCCGTCATCGTGTACCAGAAGCGGGTGTCGAACATCCATCCGTGCAGTCGCTCGCCGGCGTGACCGAACGGCGCCTCCGCCGTGATGCCGTCGCCGGTGCCGAACCCGTCGAGCGAGATCGAGAAGTTGTGGACGCGAACTCGAGACATCTTGTCCTCCCGGTGGTGACGACGTGGGACCTGTGGAACACACGTTAATCGAAGCGCGCCCGTCGCGCTCGGAGAAGACGGTCGCGCCCGGGCGCTACGGAACGCATCTCGTGAGGCGACGCACCATGTCGATCCGCTCCCGATCGGCATCGCTCACCGTGAGACCCTCGGGATCCCACATCAGCCTCTCGTCGACCTCCTCGACCAGGTCGTCGATCCGCTCGAGCAACTCGAGCCATTCCTCGTCCACCGCGCCCTCTCTGTCGGCGCCGCTCTCACCAGCGCGACGCCGAGTAAGTCCCCAGGATTCCGCCTGCCTCGAAAGAGGTAAACGGGCTGGATGGATCGCCGCGGAGGGCGTATCCTGACGCCGCTTCCGGCGAGCCCGGGACGGCGGGCGACTCCTGCGGGGCGGAGTTCCCGGTCAGCTCGGCTGCGATCCGCAGCCGGTGGATCAGCGCCGCCCGGTCGATATTCGCGTGCACGATCTCTGCCGCGTCGGCGAGCGTCTTCTCGTAGGCGTCGACCGTGTACTCCGGTCGGGTGTGGATCGCACCGGGCACCTGTCGTGCGAAGCAGTAGATCCCGTGTCTCGCGGCGTACCCGCAGAGACGCTTCGATGAGGTGTCGTCGTCGACCATGTAGTCTCGCCCGGGCGCCCCCGTGCCCAGGTACAGGATCGATGGCATCGGTCGACCGGTGCCCACGTTCTCGGCGACCCGCTGCAGTTCGCGCGACAGGTCGGCGGAGGCGGTGGCGAAGGCCTGATCGATGAGCAGCCACGTCCCCGGGGTCTTCGGCCCGCTGATGTTCTGCCGCGCCTGGCCCATCGCCTTGACGAACTCGATCGCGCGTTCGCCGGGCGGGCCGCTCGTGTACCGATCGCGCATGAAGTAGACCTCGCCGATGAACCGCAGGGCGGTCGAGTACTGCGCCGACGGCAGCTGCGCGAACGACTCCGCGAAGTCGAGCTCGGCTCGCTGATGAGGCCGGAGTCCGTCGAGTCCGTCCGGCGTGGAGACGAGGGTGATGCTGCGGACGGTGAGATCCGGGTGACTCGTGATCTCGGCCGCGGCTTCGAGCGCGATGATCCCGCCCATGCTGTAGCCGACGAGATCGAGTTCTCGCTTGTTGCGTTCACGGGCGAGCCCGACCACCGCCTCGCCGATCTCCTGGGACGCGAGCGGGGCGTTGCCGTAGCTCACCGACCACGACTCGCCGTCGAGCACATGCTTCAACCCCGGAGCGAGTGTGTCGGCGAGGTGATCGGAGTCGTAGGAGCCGAAGCCATCGAAGAAGACCACGGCGGTGTGCGCGTGCTCGGCGTCCAGCGGATCCGCGTGCACGTCGACCGAGATCTGCGATTGCGCCCGCAGCGTCCTATTCGCATACGCGTCCGCCTGATAGCCGGCGAACACCGTGGTGAGCAGCAGTACGAGTGCGTGGATGGCGAGGCTGCGGTTCCGGTGCTTCCTCGCGACAGCCGCGAGGATCCGCGGCGGCACGGCCGAAGCGTCGACGCGCGTCGTATCGCTCCCCGACGACGGGCCCGCCTCGAGCGTCGGGTCGCCCGAGCGTGCGGGGGCGCGGCTGAGCTCGGTCATGCCATCAGCCTCGCGCACGTACCGCGGCGCGGGCAAATGCGCGCGCCGCGGCACGACGGAGCATCACGGCAACGCGGGGCGTCAGGGCGTCGCTGCGTCTCGGCGCCGTCCGGCTTCAGCAGAGCGGCGTCGCTCAGCAGGGTTCGGCTGAGAGCGGGCCCGCCAACGGCTCCGTCTCCGGACCCGCTGCGGCGTGCGGGAACTGGATCGCGCCGCAGCTGCACTCCCACCAGCGTCCGGTGAAGAGCATGCTGCTCATCTTGCAGTCCGGGCAGAGCGGCTCGTTCGGTGAGAGTTCGTGCAACATGAGCGCCTCCTCGTGGCTGCAGAGTATCGGGTACCTGCATTGAACTCCGCGCGAGATCGGCGAGGGAGGGGCTGGCGCCGAGGTGGGCGATGGGCTATAAGTCCCGGTGCGCGGCTGTAACCGGAAATAACCGGTATCGCGGGGAGCGCAGCAGTGTGTCACTATGGCTGAGTGGGGTTCTTAATTTACGGTGGCCTGGAGTATGAATTCGAGGATCGGGCGCTGGCCCACCTCAAAGTGGCAGCGGGGATGAAGCTCCGCCGGCAGGAGTGCTTCTTCCTGAGCTGGGCCGATCCCGCCCGCGCTGGAGGCGGCCGGGTGTCGCTGTGGATATCGCCGAACACACCAATGGTGTTCCGCTTCTCGGGGAGCCGGGCGCCGGAACTCAACACGACCTGGTTGAGCGCGCTTTCGGAGCTCTCGCATACGCCCCGCGGACTCGTCATGATCTCGGAGCGCGAGGCCGAAGCGCACAGCCGACAGCGGGTCGCGGACCACGGGGAGCGCTAGCCGAGCCGGGATCCGGCGCCCACGGCTTTCCCGATCGTGCTCTCGACGGGCAGGATACGCCGGTCTCGTGGACGCCACCACCCCCTGGTCCGCACCGCTCCTCCGGGCGATGCTGTCGGTATCGGTCGATCGGTGCGCGGTATCGATCGGCGCGCAGTGAGAGGACGGCGGAGATGCGTGGGACGTGCGAGACCTGCGGGAACACCTATGACAAAACGTTCACGGTGTCGAACGGCGAGAGGACGGCGACCTTCGACAGCTTCGAGTGCGCGGCGCACGCGATGGCGCCGCAGTGCTCGAGGTGCGGGTGCCGGATCCTCGGGCACGGGGTGGAGGCCGACGGAGTGATCTTCTGCTGCGCCCACTGCGCGCGCGCCGAGGGAGAGCACGAACTCGTGGACCGGGCCTGATCCGGAACCGGGTTCCCGGATGTTCGGGGTCCACGAAACGTCCTCGGATCCTGATCGCCGGCGGAATCCGAGGGGAGGAGATGCGGAGTGATGGCGACGCGGGACCCGGAAAGCGCCGGGAGCTCCGGACGTGATGAGCGCGATCCCACGAAGATGGCGAACCAGGCCGCACTACAGACCTCGAGCGGCCTCGTCTGGGTCGTGGTCGGCACGCTGTTCGCCGTCGTCAGTCTCGTCCCGCTCGCCGCCCTGATATTCGTGTCGCCGGGGCCCTCGTTGCCCGTCGCGATCGCCACGGGGATCCTGATCATCGTCCTCTACGCACTGATGCTCGGAGCTCGCCTCCGCATTCCCCGAGGACCGCGCAGGCTCCGCTTCATGGCGGTGTACATGCTCTCGATGGCGGGGATCGCTCTGCTCGGAGTGCTGATCTGCGCCCTGGTGGAGGGGGCCGCCGCGCAGGGACCCGCCTGAGAACCGGATCGGGCGGCCGGTTCGGAGGCCGTTTCGAGCCGCGCCCCCTGGATTCGGGGCCGTCGCGCCGCGGGTGCGCATGTCCGTGCAGTATCGAGCTCACCGGCACGCTTCGCGAGTTTCGAGTGGGTGGATGCTAGCGTGGCGGAGGAAAACTCTGTCGAAGAACGGGTGTGGGGGCGGAATGCGGAAGCGGATGACGAGTACGGCGAGGCGGGTGATCGGCGCGCTGGGCGTGGGGGTGATCGCGGCGGGGCTGCTCCTCGGCGGACAACTCGGATCGAGTCCGGCCCAGGCGGTCGACGGCGATCTGCCGACGTGGGAGGACGTCGAAGCCGCGAAGCAGAACGAATCGACCGCGGCCGCGAAGGTGACCGAGATCGAGGGTCTCCTCAAGGCGAGTCAGCAGGAGCTGGAGCGCCTCCGTGCGGAGTCGGAGCGCGCCAACGCCTCGTCCGCCCGCTTCTTGCTCTCCTCGGCCTGCGTCTGCAGGGTCAGCGCCTTCTCCGCGGCCTGCTGCGCGGCCGCTTCGGCTTCCTGCCACGAGGCGTTGGCG
>JAPSIU010000003.1 GCA_031178565.1 Leucobacter sp.
CTGCAGTCCGCCGCACTCGGCGTCGGCCTGCTGACCGCTGGCGTCGGGCTGCTCGGCGGCGCCCTGATGCGCGGCGTCGTGAACGTCGCCGAGTTCCGCGCCGCTTCGGCCACGCTCGGCATGACCGGCGCGAACGCACGTCGCGGCCTCGCATCTGTTGCCTCATTCCTGGGTGGGCCATGGGGAATCGCTCTGGCCGCGGCATCGCTGTCGGTGCATCTCTTCAACTCGGCGATGGATGCTTCGAAGACGTCCGCCGAGACGTTCACCAACGCGATCAAGCAGGGCGAGTCCGCGGTCGCGGCGATGCAGTCCACTGCAGAGCAGAACGAGCAGGGTATCGCGAAGGCCTTCATCAACGTCGAGCAGCACCTGCAGGATCTCCCCGCCCTGGCCGATAAAGCAGCCACAGCAGGCCGCGGGTTCTGGTCCTCGATGAGCTTCAACGAGAACGCCGCACTCGACTCGATCAAGGAACTCGGATCCTCGCTCGCGACTCTCGCCAGCAGCGACCTCCCGCAAGCGCAGGAGGCGTTCGCGGCGTTCGTCAAGGACAGTGGCCTGGACGACGCGCAGGCGCTCACCTTCTTGAACGAGGAGATGGGCGGGTTCAAGTCGTCGCTGCTCGATGCAGCGGAGGTGGCCGGTCTGGCTACCGATGACACGACCCTCCTGAAGCTCGCGCTGGGTGAGATCAGCCCGGCCGCAGCAGATGGAGCCTCGGCGGCCGACGGGCAGGCTACGTCTCTCGAGGCGCTTGCTGGCGTGGCTCAGTCCACGAGCGAAGATGTTGCTGAGCTGTCGGATCAGATCCGGGACTTCGGCGGCGCGGCATTCGATGTCGAGGGCGCTGCGATCAAGCTCCAGGAGGAATACCGCGCTCTTTCCGACGCACTTGCGGAGGGTGGGCAGTCGCTCGACATCACGACTGAGGCTGGCGGGAAGACGGTACAGCAGCTGCTCGATATCGCTTCAGCGGCGAATGAGTCCGCGGGTGCGACGTTCGCGATGACGGGACGGCAAGAGGATGCCAACGCGATCCTCGACGAGGCTCGTCAGAAGATCATCGACGCCCGTACGGCGCTCGGCGAGTCCCCCGAAGTGGCGGCGGCATGGGCCGACCGGTTCGTGTCGTCGTCGGCCGCGGTGAATGACGCGATGCAGGAGGTCGCAGACAAGATCGCGGAGATCCCGTCCGAGAAGAAGCTCTACATCGACGCCGAAACGGCGGCAGCGTACGAGGGCATCGAGGGCGTGCAGGTCATGCAGATCGACGACAAGACCGCGGTCGTGGTCGGCGATAACGATGACGCGATGGCGAAGATCCACGAGATCGCCGCGCAGCAGCCGCCGGACAAGATCTTCCAGATCAGCGCCGACGCCGCTGATGCGTACGCCGGTATCGACGGCGTGAATGTCAAGAAGGTCGACGGGAAGACCGCCTACGTGTGGGGTAACAACGCGGAGGCTGTCCAGGCGATCGAAGACGTCAACGCGAAACAGACGCCCCGGAAGGTCGTCACTATCGACGGCGACTCTTCGAAGTTCGAGGGCGTCTGGTCGGGGATTGTCGGACGTGTCGGCGAAGCGTGGGTCAACGTCTTCGGACGCAAGACCGACTTCGCTGGCGGCATCTACGGCTCCGGCGGCCAGCACTTCGCCGCGGGCGGCTTCACTCATGTGCGGCGGTTCGCGGCAGGTGGATTCCCGCCGGGAATGTATCAGGGCCGCCTCGGCGGGATCTGGAAGCCGGGCATCGATGGCCTCATGCACAACTTCGCTGAGGCCGAGCACGGAGTCCCGTGGGAGGCCTACCTCTCGGGGAAGCCCGAGTTCCGGGGCCGCAATATCGCGCTCGCGCTCCAGTCCCTCACAAGGCTCGGGTTCCCGGTGGTGCCAGCGAGTCAGGTGTACGGCACGAGGGCGTTCGCGACAGGCGATGTGCTCGCGCGGCGTACCTCGGCGCCGACTCCGTCGGCTCCTGTCGGCGGGCCTCAGGTGGAGCGTCGACGTCGTCGGCGTGGCCCCCTTGCTGAGGTCATCAATATCGGCGTGGACGCCGGAACGAACGATCTGCGGACGTTCGCTGACATGTTCGACCGATTCGACCGAGAGGGGTGACGATGTTCGGAACGTGGCAGCTCTCCTACGAGGGCACCGGCTACGAGTTCGGCACTCCCGCTCATGCGGTGCAGGTGGTCGAGTGGGAGCAGGATCCCGACGTGCACGACGTCGGCGACGTCCGCCCGCCCCGGCAGGACGGCGTCTGGTTCGATGAGGACACCGTCGAGCCTGGCCAGATCGTCGTGCATGTGCTCATCGACTTCACGTCTGCGCCGTATCCGGTGGAGGAGTGTGTGCGGCGCGCCATGCTGGCTCGGGCTGAGCTCGAGCGGGTGTGGCGCGCCGACACCCTTCGCAGGTCGTCGCGTGCGGTCGCGGAGCTCACGATCGGCGGGGAGGTCATCGTCGAGGGCAGGCCCCGTCGGGCCCGCTTCGATGACGCCTACCAGAACGTCGGCCGCATCACCGCCGAGCTCCCGTTCGTGCCGGCCCGGCATGAGGTGTTCCTCGCTGGTGGGGATGGCGGTTGGCGGGAGGCCACGGTCGGTCTGGTGCCGCCGGAGCAGGCCGGCGGATGGATGTTCCCCCTCGTGTTCCCTCTCACGAACCTGCATCCGGTGGTGCGCGGCACGCATTTCACGGTCGGCGGTGACGCGCGGGCGGCGGCGATCGTCGAGATCGCGGGACCGATCGGTGCTGGCGCCGAGCTGGAGATCCCGGATCTGTGGGTGGTGCGCACGAACCGGGCGCTCGCGTACGACGAGGTCGCTGTCGCGGACGCGCGACCCGGTCGGGCACTCCTGACGGTGAATGGGCGGCCTGAGAACTGGCTTGCTCCGTCCTCGTCTCGACTGTCCGAGATCTCTCTTCCCCCGGGCGCCTGGCAGGTCATGCTCCGGGGCTCATCTCTTGAAGGCACGGCATCCGGTCGGGTGCGGTGGCGCGACACGAAGGCAGGTAAGTAATGGGCTGGGCAATCGATGGGCCGGTGCCGACGGAGGTCGCGGACGGGCGACGGATGCTGTACTCCGCAACGAGTGGCGCGGAGGGCGTCGGCGGGGTCTCCGATCTGAAGGTTGCGCCCCTCGCGACGCCTGGTCAGGGGATCCGCGTGCTGACCGGTACGGCTCTGATCCGGTCCGCGTATGGGTCTGCCGGGAACGAAACGTACCAGGGTGCTGTCAGTACGCAGCAGACGGTGGCGACCACGCCGACACCGTCGTCTCCGTCGACGGGCCGCTCGGATCTCGTGGTGATGCAGGTGGAGGATCCCTGGGCGGTGAACTCACCCTGGCCGACTCCCGCGACTCCCGCGACCTATGATGCGTTCCCGATCCGCATCATCGAGGGCGTCCCGGCAGGGACGACACGTCTGCAGGACGTCCCCGGCTACCAGACGCGCACCGCGGTCACGCTCGCCCGGATCGATATCCCCGCGTCGACGGGGACGATCACGGCGGGCATGATCAAGGACCTCCGGAAGGTCGCGCGCCCGAACCGGGACCATGCGATGCGCGTACACGCGCTCACCGGGACGGACACTTCACAGATCACGACGACGACGGCATACCCCGCAGGTGGGCAGACCTGGCCGACCGCGGTAGATGCGGCCTGGACAGAGATCGACATCCCGTCGTGGGCGTCGCGCGCGCGAATCACGATGATCTGGGGCGGCGTACGCATCCCTCCTGGGAATGCGTTCGGCTACACATGGGTACAGATCGCGCAGACAGTGCACCCGCAGAACGTGAAGACGCAGGCGACGGCGTGGGATACCCCGGGCCTGTCGCAGAACTCGAAGTACACGCATTTCACGGCGGACGAAGTGACGATCCCGCCGGAGCTGCGCGGCACGCGGCAGAAGTTCTACCCGCGCGCAAACCGCACTGGCGGTACCGCGTCTGCCGGCATGATCCTCGACTACGGATCCTCGGTGATGCTCCTCGTTGATTTCTACGAGCAGGCGATCTGATGCGGTGGAGCGTGCAGCGTTACGGCACGTGGGAGTGGCTCGACTACGAGATGCCGCTCGTCGTGCCGGAGGGTCCGGAGTGGGCGCTATCCGCGTACGGGATCGTCCGCGCAACCGTCCCCGCCCCAGCCGCGCGCTATCTCGCCGATGACGGACGGGCGATGTTCGAGGACTGGGGCACGCTCGTACACCTCGAGATCGACGACCCTGGCCGCGTACGGCGGGAGTGGACGGGCTGGGTGAAAGAGGCTGTGCTCGACTCGAGCGGCTGGGACCTGTCCCTGGTCGAGTTCCCGGGCT
The DNA here is from genome assembly GCA_031178565.1 of Leucobacter sp. Lineage (GTDB taxonomy): Bacteria > Actinomycetota > Actinomycetes > Actinomycetales > Microbacteriaceae > Leucobacter. The sequence goes on from JAPSIU010000003.1 coordinate 4,337, forward strand.
ATTTCGCGGGCGTCCCCTACGAGGGCCTCGTCCGCGGCACCGGCACCGACCCGGCCGTGATGATCCGGCAGATCGTCGGAGACACCCAGGGCTGGGCGAATAGCTGGTTCGGGTGCACCGTCGTCGGCTCTACGCCGGTCCGGCTGGGCACCACGCTCGACGACAAGGTCGCGGCGGCGCGTGCCGTCGTGGACGCCCGGAAGAAGACTCTGGACAGTTTCTCGAAGACGAGGACGGAGCAGACGAAGAGTCTGCAGGATCTCGATGCGACGCTCTCCGACGAAGTCGTCGCAGCCCGCTCGCTGCTCGCGCAGGCGCAGGCACAGGTCGCCTCTCTCATCAAGGCGGGGGCTCCGTCTGCGCAGATCGAGACGGCCCGCCAGACCGTCACCGCCCGCCAGGCCACCTACACGACGGCGCTGTCCGCCTACAACGCGGAAGTCGCCGCTGGTCGTGCCGCGCTCGCTGCGGCGAAGACCGATCAGGATGCGGCTCGTGTTGCTCACAAGGCGGCCGAGGATGCGTACAAGGCCGCGAAGGACGAGCGGGCGTTGAAGGGTGGCGCGTACGAGGTGCGTGGTGAGGATCTCACCGACACGTACCGTGCGATCAACGAACTCGCGAGGTCGGCGGGGATCGAGTGGACGACTGAGACCGTCTACACGGAGGGCGCACCCGACGTGCGTGTCCGGATCCACTATCCGCGGGCGGGCGGACGCCGGGACGACCTGATCTTCGACACCGGCGTGAACATCGTCTCTGCGCTCGAGCTCGAGCCCGGCGGCGAGTACGCCAACGCCGCGGTCGGGGTGGGTGCGGGCGAAGGACCGAAGGCGATCCGCCGCAGCCTGAATCTCCGATCCCAGCGTGCACGCCGCCCCGCCGTGGTCGAGGACAAGACGCTCCGAACGGCCGCGCAGGTCGATGCGGCGATGCGGTACGAGGTCGCGCTCCGTCAGGCTCCCCCGTACCCGCCGGAGATCGAAGTCATCGACCACCCCAACTGCAGGCTCGGCGCCTGGTCCGTCGGGGATCTGATCACGGTGCAGGGCGCGCTCCGCAACGGGCTCACCTACCGGGGGCTGCTCCGTGTCGTGTCCTGGGCCCGGAAGGGCGCTACGCGTGCGGTGCTGCGCCTGCAGCCCGCCGAACCAATCTAAAAGGAGACACCTCATGGCTCGTGACCCCATGGAGCGCATCGCTCGAGAAGTCGTGAGCACCAAGAAGCGCCTCGACGCGCTCGCCCGCTCGCGTCAGCTTCCCGCGACGTCGGTGACGCTCGACGACGGAGAAGAGCAGGACCTCACGAACGTCCTGATCCGTGGCGCTGACGCCTGGGCCGGTGTGGGGGCGATCGATGAGCACCTCACCGACATCGGCGACATCGCGGATGATTCCGCGGTCGGGTCCACGTTCCTGCCCGACCAGGTCGCAGCCGCGGCCGGGTCCGCGGACGCCGGCTACGACACCGGCATCGTTGCCTGGGAGCGCGCGCAGGAAGCGAAGGCCGAGATCGAGTCGACGCGTGTCGAGCTCGAAGGTCGCCTCACGGACCTGGATCTGGATCTCGTCGCCGCCGAAGGACGTCTCGCTGAAGCCCAGGCCCGCGCCGATGCAGCGTTCGGGGCGGCTGAATCCCGGGGGCTTCCGGTCGTGCAAGATACCGCTCCTGCAGGCGTGGAGATCCGCCGCAACGTCGTGCTCGCGCCTCGCGGCACGGCAGCACGGGCCGGCAACTGGGCGTCCATGACCGCCCGATCGACGGAACTCACCGGCGGCCCAGAGTACTGCCCGCAGTGGGGCAAGGGAGTCGTCAGCGCGGCTACGTCCTCCTCGCTGACGTATTGGACGGCGGGAACCGGCCTCGGCGGCACACCGGTCGTCGGTGGGCAGACGTATGAGCTTGGGATGTCGGTGTACTCCTCGCGGGCGACCGACAACCGCATCGCGATCTACCAGTACCGGGCGGATGGGTCTCTCATCTCGGCAGACTCGACGATCTTCCCTCTCCTGCCGATCAGCGCTGGTGAGTGGATCCGCCGGGAAGCGACCTGGACCGCGCCCGCGGACTGTGCGCATGTCCTGCTCGAAGTGCATCTTGTGGCTCCGTCAGGCGGATGGGCAGCGGGCGACATCATCGGGTACACGGCGTCCGCTGTATCCTCCGGCACGGGCGGGTATTTCGACGGCGGGTATGCGCCAGGACGCACGTACTCGACCGCATGGACTGGGCCGGCGAATGCGTCGGTCTCGGTGCTCTCGGAGTGGGAGGTGCCTCCGTCTCAGATTCTCTGGATCGACACGTCCGGGGGCGCGAACACGCCCATGCGGTGGGACGGCACCTCCTGGGTTGAGATCACCGACAAGACCGCGAAGGACGCCGCGGCGGATGCCGCCGTCGCGCACGAAACTGCGTCGTCGGCGCAAGGTGCCGCGGATACTGCAAAAGCAGCGGCGGATGCCGCGGCGGTGGCCGCTCTGGAGGCTGCGGATCTCGCAGCCGGGGGCGGCGCGGTCCTCGTGCAGGACACAGCACCCACGGTGACGGAAGTGCGCCGGAACTACATCAAGGGCTCGTCGCCGTTGTCCGGGAACATGATCGCGAACTTTGCATCCACGTCGCGATCCGTGGTCACAGATCCGCTGGGGATTTACGGCCAAGTGATCCAGGTCGTCACCACTGGAACTGCTGGAGGCATAACTCAGAACGTCGCCACCGGCTCCAACATGGGCGCGGCCGAGATGCCGGCCGGGGCAGGAACCTTCACGGCCCTCTTCCGCGCCCCGGCGGGCGCGCTGATGCGCGTCGGCGTGCAGGAGTATTCGCCGACGATCACCCCGCGCGGTGAAAACTTCCTGCCGTGGGCGGCCGCGACGGGCAACTGGCAGGAGGTCACACTCCCCTACACGGTCACCGCCGCCGACTCGCGAACACGGATTGCGGTGCAAGCTCAGAACCCGGTGACGTTCTGGGTGGGAGGCGTCTCCGGCGAGACCGGCGCCACCCCGGGCGGGATCATCCTGCCCGGATATCCGTCGCCAGACCCGCTCCTAACGCCCGCGTGGACCGGCCCGGCGAATGCGTCCCCGTCGGTGTTGCTGCGTGGTCCGGTCCGCTTGGACCGTATCCTCTGGATCGACACCACTAGTGGGGCGAACACACCGAAGCGGTGGAACGGCAGCATATGGACGGAGGTCACGGATAAGGCCGCGAAGGACGCGGCAACCGCGGCAGCCAGCGCGGCCTCAGCGGCAGCTACCGCGCAGTCGAAAGCCGATGCGGCGCACACCCTCGCCGGCACCGCGCAGTCGAATGCTCAGAGCGCGCTCACGATGGCGGGCACGAAGGGCAAGGTCTACTACTCGACGTCCGCCCCTGCGGGCGAGGCGACCGCGCAGGGTGACCTGTGGCGACAGATCGACGACACTTCGAAAGACGTCCTGGCGGAGTGGTACTGGACCGGGACGGCATGGCAGTCGTCGAAGATCACGACGACCGCGATCGCGAACTTGGATGTCGGCAAGCTCGTCGTCGGGACCGGGATCATCTCGGATCTCGTCGCGCAACACATCGCCGGCCGCACGGCGAGCTTCCAGACCGTCGATGTGAACAACATCTTCGTCACCGGTCAGGCCGTCATCCAGGAAGCTGTGATCGAGGCGCTCTGGGCGCAGGTCGTGAAAGCCCGCTTCCTTATCGCGACTGAGCAGATCATCACGAAGGATGTCATCGCAGAGGGAACGATCTCGGCAAGCAAGCTCGCGTCCGACGTGTTCCAGGGCAATACCTTTATCGGTAACACGTTCGTCGGCGGCACCGTCAGCGGCTCGTTCTTCGAGCTCAGCGGGTACGGCAACAACGTGCTCCGCCTGTCCGACCCGATGACCAGCGTCACGCCGTGGACTGCCACCGATGGCGCTACGCGAGCGCTCGACTCCCTCATGTTCCGGTCGTCGCCCACGTCGATGCGTATCACCCGAGGCACGAGCACGTCCCCCACTGCGGGCGCGTACCGAAACATCACGGTACCCGCCGGTAAGGGCGCGGAAGCGGTGTTCTGGGTGTATTCCCCGACCGCGATGACGGTCTCCGCGAACTTCTGGAACGTGCAGTTCCCGAACCGGGCAACGGAAACGTACGTTCCTGCCGGGGCCTGGACGGAAGTACGGTTCAGCGCGGAGTCCCCGTCAGCCACACAGTCATGGACACGCCTGTACATTAAGTCCGGTGGCGGGCTGGCTCCGGCGTACTTCTGTGTCGATGACCTCGCCGTGAGCTCGACCGATATTGACAACCGCAAGCTGTCGATCCTCCGAGACGAGAGCGGCGGCCCGCAGGTGTACGGGAACAGTGGCGAGTGGCACCGCTTCAAGCTGTACGTCGGGGAACCCCCCGGCGGCAGCCGCGGCGGATCCCTTGCGGTGTGGAACAACGAAGGCACCGTGGTCACCGGATACTCCGGCACAGGCGTCAACATGTCCGACAGTGTCGGAGAACGCCTGACGATCACCAACGGTGGCATGAGATGGCCGAAACCGTCGACGTTCAACACGGAGATCCAGTCGAACTCCGCGACCGGGTTCCTCATCGAATCCATGAACGCGAGCGCTCCACTCACCCTGAAATCCACAGGGAACGACATCGCGCTCTCAGCCAACGCGGTCACCTCGGATCGCGCGCTGAAGGTCCTCTGGTCTGGCGAGATCTTCATGAATGGCAGTCAGGTCGCCCCGCTGTCGGATCTGGTGACGAACCAGCTCTCCGGCATCGTGCTCGTCTGGTCCCGATACCCCACCGGTGGGCCCGCGGCGAACGATTCGTGGACGGAGTGCTTCGTACCGAAGCACCACGTCACGATGAACGTCACCGGCGGATCTCGCGGCATCTATATGACGGGCACGACCGGGTTCACCAGTGGCGGCGACTGGAAGAAATACATCTACATTTCCAACGATCAGATCACCGGGAATGCGTCCAACTCGGTCGCCCCGAACACCAACGTCGTGCTCCGTTACGTGCTCGGTGTCTGACAGGAAGGAGCCGCGTTGTCGTACCTGGCCCAATCGAAGTTGACCGAGGATCATCATCTCGTCTCCCGCGTCGCCGCGTGTGCGGCAACCCGCGGGATCCGTGACGCTCGCCCGTGGGCGGCGCAGCACATGTGGCTGCTGTCCGCCCAGCCCGGGTGGGCGGCAGCGTACGCAGACGCGACCGCAGCCGATCCACCCGTGGACCCGGCCGACTGGGTCCCGCATGCCGGCGCGGATCCGAACGTTATCACTGACGGGATGATCCTCACCGGCGTCGAAGCAGTGATCGCACAGACGGCACCGCCGGCACCGCCTGACCCGCCTGCCGTCCCCGTACCCACTGAGAGCCCCGCCTAAACCGCGGGGCTCTCCTCACTTGAGGAGACTTCATGGCGATTTACTACCCGTTCGACCTGTCCCTCGTCTCCGAGTGGCCAGGCACCCGGCCCGCCGGCTGGGCTCCGCACTGGGGCACCGACTTCGCCGTGCCCTCCGGTACGTCCGTCCCCGCGACGGGCACCGGCACGATCGTGCGCGTTGGCGACGACGGCCTCGGCGGCTTCACCATCGACCTCGTGGACGACTCCGGCCTACTGCACCGCTTCGGTCACCTCACCTGGCGGTCCGCGCGCGTCAGCGTCGGGCAGCGCGTCGCCGCCGGCCAGGTCATCGCGCTCTCGGGGAACTCTGGGGCCTCCCTCGGCCCACACCTCCACTGGGAGCTGCGCTGGGACCGTCTCTGGTCCTGGGGCGCATGGGTCGACCCCCGCTCGCTCAATCCCCGGCGGCTCGGCAGCTCCGCGCCGACCCCTATCAAGCAGACCGGCGACTGCGGGTGCGCACGTCGCCGCATCAGGAAAGGACAGAAGGAAATGCATCTCATCTTCCTCACCAAGGGAGCCCGCCAGGACGGGTCCCCCGCGTACGCCATCTACGAGCCCGGCCAGCAGGGGTCGTGGGAGGAGTTCGACAACACCACCGCGAAGGGCAAATACGCCAATGCACTGGCGGCGCAGTTCGGTACGCCGATGGAGGTGAGCCTCAAGAAGTGGCTCGACCTGCAGAAGAAGTACAAGGCATGACCCCTGGCCCGATGCTCGAGATCGATTGGAGCATCGTGCTTACAGCTCTCATCGGAGCGGCGGGCGGCGCTGTCGTCGCCCTGATCGGTGCGAGGGAGCGACGGCACGAGACTGCGAAGACGCTCCTGGCTCAGCAGGATCGCGAGCGGCGCGACCGAGCCGCGCAGCAGGAGGCCGCGACACAAACCCTCATCGACCAGATCCAGGAGGAGCGCGACGCCTACGCGCAGCAGCTCCGCGAGGAGCGAGCTGCTGGTGACGCTCGCCTGGACAAGATGTGGGCCGACAAGGCCGCTTCGCGTCAGCACGTCGCGCAGCTCCGCGCGCACATCTACCGCGGCGACCCGCCGCCCCCGCCGGAACCCCCGGTCGGCTACATCGAATAGGAGACATCTTGGAAATCCAGATCCCTGCAATCCCTGCGGGCGTGCTCACGCTGCTCAGCGTGCTCGCCCCGTACGCGATCGCGCTCATCAACCACCCGTCGTGGCCAGCAGGGTCGAAGCGGGTCGTCGCGATCGCGGTGAGCTTCGTGCTTACTGTGGTCGTGCTCGCCGGTTACTTCGTCATGACCGGCGACCTGATCCCGCAGTGGCCCGTGCTCCTGCTCCTCGGCATCGTCGTCAGCCAAGCCGCATACACCGCGCTCTGGCCGTCCGTGAAATCCATCGAAGGCCGCCACGGCGCCCACTGATATCCCCCTCGCAAGACTTCGCCCCCTCCTGGCTTCGGCTGGGAGGGGGCGATTTTCGTGTGTCTACACGGTCGTCATGGCGCGGGAGATCTCCTCGCTCGCGTGCTGCACCTCGGCGACAAGCTCGGCATCCCCAGGACGCTCGGGGTCGAGCCACTCGTCATGCATCTCGCGCGGCAGCACGAGCGGCATGCGCCCCCAGTACTCCGCGGCCTCACTCCCGGCGGGCGCGTCGCGGGTGACCATCGAGTAGGAGACGAGCTCGCTACCGTCGTCGCGAGTCACGGTCGAGGTGACGGCCGCGATCCCGAAAATCTCCTCGCCCGGGAGAGTGAAGCGCCCCTTCTTCTCGATGTACCATGTCGCGGGCAGGAGGGCTCGGTGCTGGAAGGGACGCTTCCATGAGCGGAGCAGGCGGTCGTCGCGCGAGTTGAACGCCGAGAACTTCACCGGCCCGGAGCCGTCGAGCCAGAGCCACCACCACGCGAGCAGCAACTCCCGCCCGCCCTCGGATGCGCGGATGATCGGGTTCAAATTCAGGGCGTTCTTCCCTGTGATCTTCGCCCCGCCGCCGCGCTGCTGCATCCACTCATCCAGCAGCGACAGGGATCCCTGCTCACTCATCGGCTCGAGACCGCCCGGGAGAGGGATGATCTTGCCGTCGCCGCCGAGTCCATACGATGCGCACATGCCGACAGGCTACGCCGCCGAGCCAGTCGTCGCTAGGGCTCCAGCCTAGGCTGATGACCATCAGGGCTGCTCGACAGCGCCGTTCAGAGGCCCGTTGCGCGACCGCTGAGCGGCCTTGATCGGGCCGTCACCCCAGCGCACCGAAGCGTCCGCAGCAGCTAGCGTCGTCTGGATCGAGGTCATACGCCGCTGCGCGGGGTCGACATGCCATCCCATGACGAGGAATCGCGCCTCCCCGGCGGTGTCGGTGATGCGGTGCACGATCGCTGCAGGGTGATCTTTCACGTAGCGCATGATCGCCCACGTGTCGGCGTCCAGTCGGATCGGGTCAGGATTCGGCATGCGGGCAGGATACGCCGCACTCCCGACAATCAGCCCTCGGTCTCCCAGGGCAGACGCTCCGGCAGCGCCGGCAGGATCCGCACGACACCGCACGCGGCGTCGAGGCATCGGACGGTCTCCCCTTCCCGCTCCGCGGGTCCCCCGCACCCGACACAGATCCACACCGCTACGCCTCCCGATACCAGGCAATCTTCACAGCACCCTCCGGGAGCCGCGAGAGGGCCGCACGCGTCCCGGCGTCCCAGTCTCCGACATCGTCGCTCTCGGCTCGGGAGATCGCGCCGTCGGGGAGGCGGTAGACGAGGATCGCACGCATGACCGCAGCCTACCGGGATGGGGCAAATCTGGGGCAGTGGGCAATCGCAGTTGGTCGTAATGCGTTGCCCCACGCGGCCCCCTAGTCTTCGACAGATCGACCCTCTCGAGCCGATCTGTCGTAGGCTGCCGTGGGGCACCGCGATCCGTCGCAGACGGTCGTAATCTGCGAGCCTCATTCCGGTACCGTAGGTCGGGGGTTCGAATCCCTCCGGGGGCACTGTGACATCGCCCCTCAGCTTCCGCGGGATCACGCGGGACCTGAGGGGTTTTTCCATGCTTCGATGGGGTGGGCCCACATTCAGGTTTCCCAGGCGCCGGACCGCCGATCCCGATTTCGTAGGCGACCCAGAGGGCCTCCTCACCCTGTCGGGGCGGGCTGCTCGGGGCACTCGGCGAGCACACGACGACTCGCGTCGTGCTCGGCCTACGTCATCCACAACCCGTACTCGACCTTGACGGAGACCTGGTGCGCGACGTACTCGCACCTGAAGGACCCGTTCGGAGGCAGCCAGGACGCGGCGTCCCCGTCGCCCTTTCGGTTGTTCGTCGGACCGTCGACCGCGAAGAGGTTGAGCGGGTCGTTGGCGAGGGCGATCCGCTCATCCCGCGTCAGCGCCTGGGCGCCCTTCTGCCAGGCGTCCGAGAGTGCGACGACGTGATCGATCTGCACCGCCTCGGAGGTGCCCTGACCGCGCACGAACTCGATGCGCTTCCCGGTGTAGGGGTCGACGAGCACCCCGGAGAGCACCTTGCACGGCCCCGAGAGCACGACCCCCGCGAGGTCGCGCTGCAGCACATCGTTGCGGGCGTCGCAGCCGTTGCGATCCGGATCCTTCCACCCGCTCCCGAACCGCTCGTCCCGGTCGTAGCCCGTCTTGGGCGCGCGTCCCTTCACGGGGATCGCGTCGAGCAGGGCGAGCGCCGTACGGGACGCGTCCGGTGCCTTCGAGGGGGCCGGAGCGGGATCCGGAGCGGACTCGGGATCCGCGCTCCCCGGCACGGGCTCGGGAGGCGCTTCCAGCACCCGCCCCGCGGCCTGCGTCCCGACGAAGACCAGAGCGATCAGCAGAGCGATCAGAATCCAGGGCTTCTTCTTCAGTTCGCTCATCCCGTCGCGAACCGGCGCCGGTAGGAGGTGGGTGTCGTCGAGTACCGCCGCACGAAATTCTGCCGGAAGGTGACCGCGCTCGCGAAGCCGCACGTGCGAGCGATGCGTTCGATGCTCCAGTCGGTGCCCTCGAGGAGGCGGCACGTCTCGTCGAGACGGCGCGCGAGCACCCACCGGGCCGGGCTGGTTCCCATGACCTCCCGGAACAGGCGGGAGAAATTGCGGGGGCTCATCCGCGCGTGATCCGCGAGCTCCTCCAGGGACAGTCCCAGGTCGAGATTCTCGAGCGCCCAGGTGACGGTCTCGCCGATCGGACCGGTCGTGCGGACGGGAAGCGGACGCTCGATGAACTGCGCCTGGCCGCCCTCCCGGTGCGGGGCGACGACGAGGCTACGGGCGATCGCCGTCGCCGCGGCCGAGCCGAGCCGCCGCCGCACCACGTGCAGGCACGCGTCGAGCCCGGATGCGGTGCCGGCCGAGGTGAGCACGTCGCCGTGATCGACGTAGATCGCGTCGGCCTGCACGTCCACAGCCGGGTACCGCTCCTCGAGTCCGGCGGCCGCGGCCCAGTGGGTCGTCGCGGATCGCCCGTCGAGGATCCCGCTCGCGGCCACCGGGAACACACCGAGGCAGAGCCCGATGATCTCGGCTCCCCGGGCGTGGGCGGTACGGATCAGCTCCACAGTCTCCGGCGACGGCTCGGAGAGTTCGGTGCTCCACGACGGGAAGACCAGGATCGAGGCCTCCGCGGCGGCCTCGGGCCCCGCGATGCCGCCCATCTCGATGCCGTCCGAGGATCGCACCGGCCCGCCGTCGCTGCTCCAGACGACGGTGCTCCAGTCCTCGGCGAGCCCCTGCCGACCCACCTCTCCGAAGGTGAGCAGCGGAATGGCGAGGTGGAAGGCGGTGATTCCGTCGAACGCGTGCACCGCGACTCTCATATGTTGTCCTGAATCCATCGAAGATGTGCTGATACGCCACTCACGTTACCCCACTCGGACCTCGCAGGATAGGAAGCGAGCCGCACCGCCCGGAGCGGCCGCATCCGCCGAAAGGAACGTCAATGACCGCCCCCACCCGCGCGCTCGTCGTGATCGATGTGCAGAACGACTACTTCGCAGGACCTCTCGAGATCCAGCACCCTCCCCGCGACGCGTCGCTCTCGAACATCACGCGCGTCATGGACGCGGCACGAGACGCCGGGATCCCCGTGCTGACCGTGCAGCACATCCTGCCCGCGGGTGCACCCGTCTTCGCCGAGGGCTCCGAGGGAGCGAGCCTGCACCCCGAGGTCGAGCGCCGCGCCGAGAGCGCGGCGAAGCACGTCACCAAGGACGTCTCGAGCGTCTTCGGCGTAGAGGGCGTGACCGAATGGCTGCGCGAGAACGGCGTCGACACGGTGACCCTCGTCGGCTACATGACGAACAACTGCGTCATCGGCACCGCAGCGGGGGCGGAGCCGCTCGGCTTCGCCGTCGAGGTGCTGTCCGACGCCACCGGCGCGATCCACCTCGCGAACGAGGCCGGGAGCGTCTCGGCGCAGCAGGTGCACGAGACCCTGCTCGCCCTGCTCCACTCCAACTGGGCCGCGGTGGCGGACGCCGACGCCTGGATCGGCGCGCTCGCCGCGGGCGACGCTCTCCCGAAGAGCGACCTCGGCACCTCTTCGATCCAGGGTGCCGCGACGCATCAGTAGGCGCATCAGCAGGAATCGGTCGAAGGACGACCCCGGCGAGAAGGCGGCTCCCGAACGCTAGGCTCGAGTCATGTCAGCGACGCCGCACTCCCCGCACTCAGGATCCGCCGCACCCGCTCCGCCCGTCGCGGAGCGGGTGGCGGTCGTCTCGGGCGCGGGTTCCCCGGACGGGATCGGGTTCGCGGCCGCGGCCCGCCTCGTGCGCGCGGGATACCGGGTCGTCGTGGGAGCCACGAGCGAGCGGATCCTCGATCGTGCGGCCGAGCTCGAGGACGCGGCCGCGGGTGCCCGCAGCGAGGCCGACCGGATCCCCTGGGCGATCCCCGTCATCGCGGATCTCACCGAGGAGTCCGGGGCCGAGCGCCTCATCGACGCGGCGGTCGAGAGCTACGGCCGCCTCGACGTGCTCGTGAACAATGCGGGTATGACCTCGGTCTCGGATCCGCAGGAACCCGCGGCCGCCTCAGCACTCGACCGGGCCGGGTGGGAGCACGCGATCACCCGCAACCTCACCACGGCCTACCTCGTGACCCGCTGCGCACTCCCCCGGCTCACCGCGGCGGAGCACGGGCGGATCATCACGGTCTCCTCCGTCTCCGGGCCGCTGCTCGCCTACCGCGGCGACGTCGGCTACCACGCGGCGAAGGCCGGGCTCGTCGGGCTCACCCGCTCCCTCGCAGTGGATCTCGCCGCGACCGGGACGACCGCGAACGCGGTCGCCCCCGGCTGGATCAGAACCGGCTCGGCGACCGAGCACGAGAACCGCATGGGAGACGCGACACCGATGGGCCGCTCCGGCACCCCCGACGAGGTCGCGGCCGTGATCGAGTTCCTGGCGTCGCCGGCGGCCTCCTACGTGACCGGGCAGGTGCTGGTGGTGGACGGCGGCAACGCGATCCAGGACGAGAAGGGGATCGCGTAGCCGCCGTCCCGCCGGATCAGGCGCGCGCCGCCTCGAGGTTCGCGCGCAGCGAGCGACCGAGGCCCTCGTCCACCTGGCTCCAGTACCGGATCGCGCGCTCGCGGATCTCCTCGCTCTGCACGGCGCCGACCGCACCCGTGATCGTCGCGAGGAAGCGCTGCTTCGCGGCGGCGTCGAAGACCTCGCGGAAGAGCGTCCCGGCCTGGCCGAAGTCGTCGTCCTCGGCGTGCAGCGTCGCGGCGGAGCGGATCAGCTCGCCGTCCGACTCCCAGGAGCCGGCGCCCGCGAGGGCCTCGTCGGCGACGGGGCCGCCCTTCGAGTTCGGCGCGTAGACCGGGGCGCTCGCCGGCTTGAAGCCGTGGCGCGCGGCGCCGTCCTGCGAGTAGTTGTGCACGGGTGCGACGGGCGCGTTCACCGGCAGCTCGTTGTAGTTCGTGCCGACCCGGTAGCGCTGGGCGTCGGGGTAGGAGAACACACGGGCCTGCAGCATCTTGTCGGGGCTGATGTCGATCCCGGGCACGGTGTTGGCCGGCGAGAACGCGGCCTGCTCGATCTGCGCGAAGAAGTTCTCGGGGTTGCGGTTCAGCGTGTGCACGCCGACCTCGATCAGCGGGTAGTCGGCGTGCGGCCACACCTTGGTGAGGTCGAAGGGGTTGAAGCGGTAGGTCTTCGCGTCCTCGTACGGCATGACCTGCACGAAGACCTTCCAGGCCGGGAACTCGCCGCGCTCGATCGCCTCGTACAGGTCGCGCCGGTAGTAGTCGGCATCGGCGCCCGCGATGGCCTCGGCCTCGGCGCCGCTCATCTCCTCGTTGCCCTGCAGCGCCTTGAAGTGGTACTTCACCCAGAAGCGCTCGCCGGCGGCGTTGATCCACTGGTAGGTGTGCGAGCCGAAGCCGGGCATGTGCCGCCAGGACCGGGGCAGACCGCGGTCCCCCATGAGGTAGGTCACCTGGTGGGCGGACTCGGGCGAGAGCGTCCAGAAGTCCCACTGCATGTCGGCGTCGCGCAGGCCCGATCCCGGCAGACGCTTCTGGGAGTGGATGAAATCGGGGAACTTGATGCCGTCGCGGATGAAGAACACTGGGGTGTTGTTGCCGACGATGTCGTAGTTGCCCTCGCTGGTGTAGAACTTCACCGAGAAGCCCCGCACGTCGCGCCAGGTGTCGGGGGATCCCTGTTCGCCCGCGACCGAGGAGAAGCGCTGCACGGTCTCGGTCACGGCACCCGGCTGGAACACGGCCGCGCGAGTGTACGCGGAGACGTCGCCGGTGACGACGAACTCGCCGAAGGCCCCTCCGCCCTTCGCGTGCACGATGCGCTCGGGGATCCGCTCGCGATTGAACTGGGCCAGCTTCTCGACCAGGTAGCGGTCGTGGATCGCGATCGTGCCGTCGGCACCGGCGCTCAGCGAGTGTGCGTCGCTCACGACCGGGGTTCCCGTCTGGGTGGTGGTGGGAGTGTGTGACATGCAGTGTTCTCCATTCTGTTTTCGGGTACGACGAATACCGCCCCGGTCGAGGGGAGGCGCGGGGCTGCTCTACGCGGCCGACTCCTGACAGTCGGAGCACAGGCCCCAGAACGTGACCTCGGCCGATCGGACGGTGAAGCCCGACGTCGAGGACGGGTCGAGACACGGCGCGTGCCCGACGACGCAGTCCACGTCGCCCACCGCTCCGCAGCGGGAGCAGACGACGTGGTGATGGTTGTCGCCGACGCGCCGCTCGTAGAGAGCCGCGGATCCGGCGGGCTCGATCCGGCGGACGAGGCCCGCCGCCGTCAGATCCGCGAGGATGTTGTGCACCGACTGGATCGAGGTCGTCGGCAGCTCACGAGCGACCACCCGGAACACCCCGTCGGCGTCCGAGTGCGGCATGGAGACGAGCGCGTCGAGCACCGCGATCCGGCCCGCGGTCGCCCGCAGCCCGGCGCTTCGCAGCGTCTCGTCGAGGGTGGTCTCCATGCCAGCAACACTATCCACTTTTTTGAATAACTCAAAATAATTGTCCCGGCGAGTCCGACGGCGATCGGTCGCGGAGCGGGATCCGGACCCAGGCGAGGAGCAGCACGAACGCGAGCACCGCAAGCACAGCGCCGAGGCCGGCCGGCGTGCGCAGCGCCAGCGCGAGACAGCCGAGCCAGGGCAGCGTCACGACGTGCAGCCCGGCCTCCCGCACGAGGTACGGCACCGGGTCGTCGGTATCGTTGGCGTCGCCCCGCAGCACGAGGGAGGCGAGTCCCCCATCGAGCGGATCGACCGACACGACGCGATGCGTGACGAGGCCGTGCCCGTCCCCGCGAGGGACGGTGACGACCGCGCCGGGCTCGATCCCCGACGCATCAACGGTTCGGCTGAGGATCAGCGAGCCGATCGGCAGCTCGGGCTCCATCGATCCCGAGACGACGACCGCGGGCCGCAGCCCGAGCACCATCGACGCGGCGAAGGCCAGGATGCTGAGCGCGCCGATCACCGCCGCACCCCACAGCAGCGCGGATCGCAGAATGCGCAGAGCGGTCATGGTCATACGGGTCGTCTCCTCGGGTCGGGCGGATGCGTCGGGAATGTACGGGCTCGGGGATCCGGATCGGGGATCCCCTTCGGGTCGGATGGATCGGGCGGCTCATCGCAGCACCTGCACGGTCCCAGCGGCGGAGTCGCTCACGGGGGCGCCGAACGGCGTCTCCGGAGCGGCTTCGTCGTAGCGGTAGATCTTGTATCCCTGCAGGGCCTTCGCCGGCACGACGCACTGGTTGAAGGCGTAGCCCGCGACGGTGCCCGCGCCCCACGCCCACATCGAACCGTCGGCGGAGCGCGCCCAGGAAGCGCACTGCGTCGACGCGATGGAGGTGACGGGGCGCTCTCCCGGCAGGCCCGCGACGGGGACGGGGAGATCCACCCGATTGACCGCCGTGGGTCCGCCGGCGGACGAGCAGCCGCCCGCGACGATCCGTCCCCAGTTCGTCGGCGCGCCGACCGCCTGGCAGGCGTTGTTGGCGCCCCAGCCGTACGCGATGCCGTCGCCGGAGAGCGCGAGCAGCGAGCTCACGCCGGCGGTGACGCGGTCGATCGAGAGGGACCCGGCGACGGGCGCGGGTCTGCCCGCGGGCTCCGACGCGCTCGGAGTACGGCCGAGGAACTGCTCCCCGTAACCGGCCTTCGTCAACCAGGTGAGGAGTTCTCCCCCGCTCGTGAGCAGCCGCGCGGCCCCGGCGCTGAACCCCAGCTGGCGCACCGGGCAGCCCGAGTCGTCCACGAGCGCGCTGCCCTTCGATCCGTCGCAGGCCGGCAGCACCCGTTCGCGCGTGTGCTCGACGATCGCGAGGTAGCGCTCGTGCCGCTGCGTATCGTCCGGCAGCCGGGCCTCGTCGTAGACGAGCCCGTCCGCGGTGGTGTAGCTCTCGGGATAGCGCTGGAACAGCGCGCGATTCGCCCCCTCGTTGAGCGCCGGGCAGCGGGCGTTCACGGTGACGCCGCTCAGGCCGTCGGTGGTGTCGAAGCCCCAGGTGTAGACGAGCCCGTTGCGGCCGACGGCTCCCGCGGAGTTCGTGCCGCCCCAGATCGACCGCCAGGCGACCTCACCGAGGTTCGATGGGCCCGTGCACGGCCAGGCCGACGGGACGGCCGTCGTCGCGCGCACCGCGAAGGGCAGTGCCGCGCTCGCGGCGCCCGCCGGATTCGGCAGGTTCTCGCCTCCGTAGCCCCAGGCCCACATCACCCCATCGCCGTCGAGCGCCAGGAACTGGTTCTCGATGCGGGCGATGGAGGCGATCGGCGGCAGCTCGCCGCCCCCGTCGGTCCGGATCACACGCCCCGCGTGCGCGCTGTCCGCTCGCGAGATGCCGCCTCGGCCGATGAGCTTCTCGCCACCGTACGGCCGCCCCCAGGTCCACACCCCGCCGCCGGCGTCGAGCGCCATGAACGATGTCGTGTCCGCCCACGGCGCATGGAAGTCGTTGGTCGATCCCGCGGCGTCGACGATGCGCACGCCGTCGGGGAAGGCGACGCGCGTGGGCTCCGCCGTCGGGGCGACCGAGAGGCTGCCGTTGCCGTCGCCCGTCCCCCGGTAGCCCGAGACGTACAGATCTCCGCGCGCGGAGACGAAGACCGAGGAGGCCGCCGACTGGTCGACGTTCACCGGCGGGGACTCGAGCCCCGACGAGGTGACGAGGGATGCCCGGCCGAACGTCGAGTCGGTGAAGCCCGCCGCTGTCGTCTCGGCGCCCGCGAGCCCGATGACCGCGATGAGCGTCGCCGCCGCGAGTGTCTTCTTCGTGGCTCTCATGCGTATGGCGCTCATGCCTGCGATCTCCCTTCGAGGTGGACGGCGACGGTCCAGTCCGCGCCCGTCATCGCGCGGAGCGCGGGGTCGTCCGCGAGCTGCAGCGTCAGGAGGTACGTGCGGCAGGATCCGGCCCCGCCGGTGTACGCCTCGCCGGGCGACTGCGCCGCGCCCTCGCGAGGCGCGAGCACCGTTCCCACGACGCTCTCCGTCAGTTCGCTCAGCGGCACGCCCGCCCCCGGGTCGGCGGGGTCGCCGACGAGCACCCGCTCACCGGCGGGATCCTCCGCTCCGCCGCAGTGCTCGCTCTCGACCACTGTGAGGCGCAGCAGCCGTTCCAGGTGGTCGATCCCGCCCTCGGGAACCTCCAGGCGCAACGCCGGAACCGCCGAGACCGCCGCGCTGTTGTTCGCGAGCGCGAGCTGAATCCGGATCGCGGATCCCGGGACGATCCCCTTCGCGGGGGTGAAGCGCACGGTCTCGCCCGGGCGCGTGGCGACCCGCCGGATCGTGCCCCGGTCGTCGAGCATCGCCACTTCGAAGTCGGCGGCGAGATCCGATCGGAGTCGCACGCGATCGGTGTAGGCCGCCTGGACCTGGACGGCGACCAGAGCGGCGATCGCGATCACCGCGACCGCCGCCGCGGCCGCGAACAGCCCGGCCCTCGTCCACCGGGCGCCTCTCCGCCGAATGAGCAGCGAACCGCCCAGGCCGGCCGCGGCGAGCGCCACCGCCGCAAGCCACCCGGTCTGCTCGCCGCCCGTCATCGCCAGGCCGCCGTCGAAGGAGGCGGAGCCCCCGTCCTGCACCGCCGCGAAGCGGAAGTGCAGCGTCGCGTCCGATCCGCGGTACTCGTCTCCGGCCGCCGCCGGCAGCGCTGCGATCGCCCGGACGGCGTTCGAGCGACTGTCCCCGGACGACGGCACGGCCACGACCCGGCCGCGGAGCTCCGCGGCCGTCCCCGACGCGAGCTCCAGCGGAAACGCTCCGGCCGCGTCGTCGCCCTGCCCATCGAGCAGTTCGAGGCGCAGGCTCAGCGGATGACCGCCCTCGGTCGCCCGACCCTCGGCCTCGAGCAGCACGAGCGAGACTCGGCCCGGATCCTCATCGGGAGCGCGCACGCGCATGATCCACTCGACGCTGCGCCCCGGAGCCGGGGTCTGGATCGTCGTGACCTCGCCCTCCGTCTCGAGCCGGGGCTCCGCGTGCGCGGCGGTCCCGCCCCACATCAGCGACAGCAGCGCGAGGAGCGTCGCGATCGGCCTCATTCCCATACTCCTTCCAGAAGGATCGGTTGGTCTCCGGCCACCGTCTCGCCGATCACCTGCAGCACGAGCCCGAGAGGACGGCCGAAACTCGCGGCGGGGGCGTCGGAGGCGAGCCACAGACCGACCGAGACCACCGCCTGCTCACCGGCTCCGAGGGCCGTCCCAAGATCGAGGCCCTCGGGATGATCCGCGAACCAGGAGCCGCGGATCGGCGCGTCGCCGATCGCATCGCCCCCGATCGTCGCTCCGACGAGCAGGGCGGCGGGATCGGCGCCTCCGGTCGCCTCCGCCTCGTCCTCCGCGGCGCGGACGACGAGGCGGAGGGCCGCGGGGCCCTCGGACAGATTGACGACGGGCATCGCGACCGTCGCCGTCGGCCGCTGCGGCCACCCCGCGGGGTCCTCCTCGAGCACGCGGACGGGCAGACCGTTCGAGGTCAGCTCGCTCGCGTCGTCGATCTCCGGATGCTGCACGACGGCTGGGTCGCCATCGCCGTCGGGTTCCCCGAACTGCGCGACGTCGACCGCGCCTCCCGCGGAGACCTCCCCCGCGAAGCCCGCGGTGAATAGGGCGTCGGTCGCGGGAACCGACGCCGCTACGACGAGAAGTGCGACGGCGGCGCACACACCCGCGATGCCTCGGCGCCATGCCTGCGGACATGGTCGCGACGGCGGATGTCGCCGCGGCGGCGCGCATCCCGCGCTCACCGGGAGATCCCGTCCACGCGGAGGCGCACGACGGACCCCGGGGAACCGGACGCCCCGAGGAGCTGCGCGGGTTCATCGGAGAGGACCCGCAGCCCGAAGTTGCGTACTTCACCGGGTTCGAGAGGGCTCCCCGCGCAGGCCCGCCGGCTGCCCTCCTCGGGAAGCGTCAGCAGCGCCCCGTCCCTCCCCGAGAGCACTGCGCGCGGGGGGGCCGCGGAGTCCGACGGCTGCCGGTCCTGCTCGAGCGTGAAACACAGCGCAGCCGGGAGGGTCGGACTCGTGTTGCGAACCGCTATCGCGTAGCTGCGATCGCCGCCGCCATCCGCGTCGGAGCCGGCCAGGCCGACTTCGAGGGCCTCCGGGTTGGCCTCGGACCACTCCGGCGGGGCCGGCGTCCACTCCGGGATCGACGTGCTCTCCACCGTCCCCGCCTCCTCTCTCGCTGCGATCTGGATATCGAACTCGTGATCCGCCCCCGCGCGCATCTGCGCGACGACATCGATCGCGATGACGCTGAGCGCCGCGGTGGACAGCACCGCGGCCGCGAGCAGCGCTCCGAGGCTCGCGCCTGCCCTCATGCGGCGACCCGCGACCGCGCTGCCGGCCCGCATCGGCTACTTGCTCGTGCCGTCGAGACGTGCCTCGACCCGGACGCCGCCGCCGTTCGCGGCGTTGGTGGAGGCCTGGTCCTCGCCGTTCGCGAGGGAGACGCGCAGCACGAGCACCCGTCCGGCCCCGCTCGTCAGGTCGCCGAGGTCGACCGTCGCCGTCGATCCGCGGGCGGCGAACGCCCCGGCGGGAATCGGCCGCAGGTCGGCGGGAACGGTCGTCGCGTCGTCCACCATCCCGTAGTCGAAGCGCAGGAGCGCCGCGTAGGCGGCGTCCGCCGGGGCGTCGCCGTCGGTGACGTTGTTCAGCGTGAGCGCCAGCGTCGAGTCCAGGTTCTTGGACGCGTTGCGCACCGGCACCTTGACGATGAGCGGGTCTCCCCCGGGGATCAGGGCGTCAGCACCCGGGATGGGCAGCGCCTCCGCATCCGGGTTCGCCTCCACCCACCGCCCGACCTCGCCGACGCTGTTCTCCTGACCGGTCGAGACCTGGATGTTGTACGCGTTGTCCGCCCCGCCGAATCCTCCGCCCGCGCCGAGGTCCAGCAGCGCGTAGTCGGTGAAGGCCGCTGCGGTCACGAGCGCGCCGGCCGTGAGGAGCGCGCCGACGGCGATGATCGCACGGCGCTTGCCGCGACGCCTCGTGTCCCCCGATCCTGCCGCTCCCTCGATCCCGCGCGTGCCGCTCGTCGCTTCGTCGCGCTGCGTCTGGTCGATCATGTGTTCCCCTTGCTGTCGCCGTGAGTGGATTCCGCCGGTGATCCCAGCGCTGCTGGGAACCGGCTGATCCAGGATCAGCGCGCGGGTGAACGACTGAGTATGCGGCCGGGGTCCGGTGAGGGCGCCTCTAGGTGGCCGCGGGGAGAAGTTGAGTAGGGGTGCGCAGAGTCTAGAGTCGCGAGTCGATGAGCTCGAAGAGCTCGGTCCGTGTGCGCGACCCGGTCTTGCGCAGCGCCGACGCGAGGTGGTTCTCGACCGTGCGCACGCTCAGGCCGAGACGTTCCGCGATCCGGCGATTCGTGAGAGCGCCCGCGAGCAGCGCGATCTCCCGCTCGCGAGGGGTGAGGGTGTCTCCGGTCGTCGGCGGCGTCGGGGCCTGCTCGGAGACCTCGTTCACGGGAAGGTACCGATTGCTGAACGCGACATCCGCGAGGTGCTCGAGATCGTCGGCGCGACGCTCATCGACGCGGCCGGCCCCGTCCCCCGCTCCGGCCCCGGCGCCGAGACGCTCGTAACGCGCGGCCGAGCGCAGGAGGGATCTCAGCAGGCCGTCGTGCTGGCCGGTCCCGAGCCGGTCGAGGGTGCCGGCCAGATGCTCGATGCTCGCCGAGCGGTCGAGCCCGAGCGTGAGCTCCTCGGCCGCTGCGAACGCGGGGATCGGTCTCCTCCGCTGCACCGCCCGGAAGGCCGCCGAGGTCTCGGGCCCGTATCGCAGCGTGAGCGACGCGAGTGCGGTGTGAGCCGCGCCGGTGACATATCCCAGCTCGTACCTCCGCTGCACGGCATCGGCGACCGTCCGATCCTGGGCTTCGCCCGTCGTCGGGTAGTCCGTGAACGCCTGGAAGGAGTCGGACCCCATCCCGAGGAAGGGTCCGGCCTGGGGCAGGAGCATGGCCGACTCGCTGAGGAAGGAGTCCTTCGCCGCGGACTGCCCGGAGAACACCGCGATGAGCCCCTGCATGTTCAAACAGGCCGTGTAGACGGAGGTGTATTCGAGCTGGGGCCGCCCGACGAGCACGGCCGCGTCCACGCACTGCTGCACGGCCCGGTACTCCCCCAGATAACTCTGCGCGAGCACCGCCACGTAGGCCGACGAGGCGAACAGGGTCCGGTCGAGCGTGCCCTCCGCCTCCTGCATGGCTGCGGCAGCACGGCGCAGCGATGCGACGGCGTCGCCCTCGAAGAGCGGGAGCAGCTGCCTCGCCCACCCGACCGAGCGCCGCGCATCGGAGCCTGCGCGCGCGGCGAGGTCGGCGGCCTCGGCGATTCTCCCGCCCGCCATGAGCGCCATCAGTGCGGCGGCCTCCCGGACCCCCGCGGGATCCTCGCCCGGAGCGAGCAGATCGTCGAGGTCCTCGGGAACCCCCTGCCCGTTCATCAGCTCCAGGAGAGCGTGAACCGACCGTGCGGAGTCGTGCCAGAGCGGGTGCAGGGCGCCGAAGCGGCCGATCATGTCGCAGGCCCGGTCCAGGTCGTGCTCCTGCATCGCCACCCAGGTCGCCCGGGCGAACGCGAACAGGAAGGCCGACGGGTCCGGTCGGCCGCGCCCCTCCGGTGTGGTCGTCAGCACCCGGTGCAGCTCCTGCTGCTGCGCCGGGGCTCCCGAGGCGACGGCGTAGTAGTCGAGCGCGTTGGGAATCGTGGGCTCCCGGTTCCACCGCGCGAGGGCCGCCGCGGCATCGCGTGCGGCGCGATCGACGAACCGGCGGGCGAGAGTCGTGAGCTTGTCGGGATCGCCGCACCAGTCGGGAACGCCCTCCGGGGAGGGCCCCGAGACCGGCAGGCGGGCGCGGCCTCGACGGAACCGATCGACGAGGATCGGCGGCCACGCGATCAGCGCCGGAGCGCCGGAGGCACCGCTCGCCCGCACTGCTCCGAGCTCCCGGGCGCGCTCGATGGTCTCCGGTCCGTACCTCTCCGTCAGGTCGTCCTCGCCGCGCGCTCCCTCCACCGCCAGGAACCGGATCAGCGATCGCACCTCGTCGCCGACGTCCGAGAAGAGCTCGTCGACGACCGGGATCATGTCCTCGTTCCACAGCGAGTCGCCCGTCTGCTGCCAGGTCCCGGCTCGCAGTTCGAGGAGCGCTCTCTCGCGTGCGCTCTGCAGCAGCGCCGTGATCAGCTTCGGCGAACCGCCGGTCTTGCTGAACGCCCTCGTCACCGCCGAGGGCGCGAGCCGGCCTCCGAGCACGTCGCGGGCGAGCGCGCTGGTCCTCGCGAGATCGAGCGGCCGCAGAGGGACGACCCGCTCGGGCCAGCGGACGGGGAAGCCGCTCCGCCGATCGGCGCCCGTCACCTCGGTGATGAGCGCGCGCAGTCCGAGTCGCTCGCGAAGGGTCGCGAGCGCTCGGACGGATACCGGGTCCATGCGGTGGGAGTCGTCGATCAGCAGGATCGCCTCCGGCGACAGGCGCTGCGCGACCTCGTCGATGACGAGATCGAGGCGCAGCAGAAGGTCTCCGACCCGCTGCGCTGCGCCGAGCTCGGAGGCCAGCCGACCGAGGACGTAGCCCGCGCTGTCCGCGGCGGCGTACTCGCCGATGCAGTGGAGCACGGTCTCGCCGGTCTTCCGCAGCGAGTCGGCGACATCTCGGACGAAGCGCGACCGGCCGCTGCCGCGATCGCCGACGACCCGGACGCTCCATCCGGCGCGGAGGGCGGTGCGGGATATCCCGATCTCATTCCCGAAGACCATCGCCGCTCCCGTCCGTCGTAGGCCCCCACATTATCCCCCGAACTCCGGCGCGGGCGTCCGGCCGTAACGTCTCCCCCGCGATTTCGCAACGGGGTGACGAGCGCAGGGGTCCCCGGTTTGACTGGAGAACGTCCGCTACGAAGTAAGGAGATCACCATGTCACATCTGACCGGTAAGCGAGTTGCGATCCTGGCCACGAACGGCTTCGAGGACTCCGAGCTCACCGAGCCCCTCTCCGCGGTGCGCGAGCATGAGGCCGAGATCGAGGTCGTCTCGACCGAGACGGGCACGATCCGCGGCAAGAACGGACACGAGGTCTCCGTGGATCGGGCGAGTTCAGACGCGAAGGCCGACGAGTACGACGCGCTGGTGCTTCCGGGCGGGGTGCAGAACGGCGACCAGATGCGGCTCGACCAGGAGGCGGTGCGATTCACCCGCGAGTTCTTCGAGCAGCACAAGCCCGTCGCGGCGATCTGCCACGGCGGCTGGATCCTCGCCGACGCCGACGTGCTGCGCGGCCGCCGCGTCACCTCGTACCCGAGCCTGCGCACCGATCTCGTGAACGCCGGGGCGACCTGGGTGGACGAGGAGGTCGTCGTGGATCAGGGACTCGTGACGAGCCGGACGCCGAAGGACCTTCCGGCGTTCAACGCGAAGCTGGTGGAGGAGATCGCCGAGGGCAAGCACAAGGGGCAGACCGCGTAGGGATCTCCGTCAGCCCAGCTCGTCGCGGCGGAAGCGCAGTTCCCGCTCGGCCCCCCGGAGCGGGGAGCCCTCGAAACCGACTGCGGAGAGGTCGACGCCCATCGCAGCGGGGAGGGCTCGCCGCTGCAGACTCCTGGCCGCCCGCTCGGGGAGGCCCAAAGCCTCCCCGAAGCGGTCCCAGTGCGTCCGGCGCAGTCCGCGCTGCTTGCCGTCGACGCTCAGCGCGATGGTGCGGTCGCCGTAGACCAGGGTGCAGGGCACGTCGTAGATCGGTGCGATGACCGCGCCGAGACCGGGATCGGCGATCACCGCGATGTTCTTCGCGTGGAGGTCGCCGTTTCCGGTGAGCCACGCGAAGAGGAGCTGCAGATAGAGGTTCCGAGCTGCGACCAGAGGCGCCTCCGTCAGATTCATGAGAGCGGTGCACGCGTCTTCGCCGGCGATGCGGTACTTGTCGGCGGGCGGGATGTCCGCCGCTTGGGCGGCGTCCTCCTGCGCGAGGCGCACCCACCCGTTCGCGTTGCGCATCCGATCGAAGCGACGGACGAGCAGTGCGGGCGCTCCGTGCCGGTCCATGATGATCCGGCTGCGCGCGACCGGGATCTTGAGCGCTCTGGCCGCGATCAGGTGGGCGTGCTCGTTCTCGAGCAGGAGCGGATACTCGCTCGACCCGAACTTCACGAGGTACGATCCGCGGTCGCTCGCGAGCGGCGCGGTGCGCATGTTGCCGCTGACCTTGTTCTGCACTCCCGGGAGCGCGTGCAGGTCGAGCTGCTCGGCGAGGCGCCCGAAGTCGAGTCTCTCCCAGTCGCTCTCCTCGACGCGCGCCCGCGGTTCGAGAAGCGGCTCCCCGTGCGGTACCAGCTGCACGTCTCCGGGAGTATCTGCGCCGACCGCGAGGAGGAGTGAGAACTCATCGCTCAGGGATGTCTTCACGGCGCGCTGCAGGTTCACGAGGCGCTGCCCTTCGGGGAGCAGGCCTGCGAAGAAGTTCGGCACGGACCCGCCCCGGGTGAGCACGGGCTCGGCGCGGAGCGGCAGGCTGCTCGCCACGGCGGGGGCGCCCGATTCGAGATAGGCAGCCAGGTAGGCGAAGGAAATGCCGCCCCCGGACTCCCTCGTCAGAGTGCCCGCCGGCCGGCCGGACTTGTACACGTCGGCCCGCTCGACGGACGTGATCCGATCGAACTCGGGGCCGGTCACGATCCGTCGCCTCGCTGAGACGCCTGGACCGCGGGGAGCGAGAAGTCGCCCGCCGCGGTCAGGCGCAGCCCGAGTGCTGCGCATGCCCTCTCGACCGACCCGATGCTCGGAGATGCCGCTCCCCGTTCGATGTCCCGCAGGGTCCGCTCGCTCATTTCTGCGAGCTCCGCGAGATCCGCCTGCGTGAGTCCGAGAGCCGAGCGGCGCTCCCGGATGCCCTCGCCCAGCAGGCGCAGATGCTCATCGACCACGTCCATCACCTCCCGAACACCCCGGATCCGGCAGAATCATGCCGAATTCACTTGGAGCCCTCCCATAGTAGATCCATCCGAGGTAATTCGGCAATATCTTGCCGGATCCGACCGATGCCGATCCGCCGACGCCGCTACCGCGTCTCAACCGGCAGGATCCCGCCGCCCTTCCTCAGCCGCGCGGTCCCCCGGCGACGTAGAGCACCTGACCGGAGACGAAACCGCTCTCCTCCGAGGCGAAGAATGCCACCGCGTTCGCGACGTCGGCGGGAGCGCCGACCCTGCCGACCGCCGTCGCAGCGGCCTCGCGCTCGACGAGTTCGTCGAAGCCGATCCCGAGGCGATCGGCGACGGATCGTGTCATGTCGGTGGCGATGAAACCGGGGGCGACCGCGTTGGCGGTGATCCCGAACCTGCCGAGCTCGAGCGCGAGCGTCTTCGTGAAGCCCTGGATGCCGGCCTTGGCGGCCGAGTAGTTCGCCTGGCCTGCGTTGCCGAGCGCCGAGGTGCTCGAGATGTTCACGATCCGACCCCACCGGTGATCGACCATGAAGCGCTGGGCTTCCCGGCTCATGAGGAAGGCGCCGCGCAGGTGCACGTCCATGATCGTGTCCCAGCCCTCGACGGGCATCTTGAAGAGCAGGTCGTCGCGGAGCACACCGGCGTTGTTGACCAGGATGAGCGGCGGCCCGAGACGCTCGGCGGCCTCCTCCACGCCCGCCCCGACGCTCGACTCGTCGCTGACGTCCACCTGGAACCTGGCGGCCTCACCCCCGCTCTCGCGGATCAGCCACTCGGTTTCGGCGAGTCCCTCGAGATCGAGGTCGAAGAGTGCGAGTCGTTCGCCGCGGCCGGAGAGCTCGAGCGCGATGGCCCGGCCGAGACCCCGCGCGGCTCCGGTGACGATCGCGGTGCGTGCTCTCCCCGTCATCCCCGTGCCCTACCCGCGCAACGCCTCGGCGACGGGGGTCCCACCGTCGTTGAACCGGATGGTGCGGCGGATCGTGCCGTCGTCCGCGAGTGCGGCGGCGATCACCCGCGCCACGTTCGCCCGGGAGACGCTGCCCGGCTCGGCGGTGTCCGCGTCGATGAGGCCGCTCGCCTCTCCGAGGGTGAGTGTGCTCGGGCCGAGCACGGTCCAGTCGAGACCGCTCGCCCGCAGGTGCTCGTCGGCCACCGCCTTCGCCTCGGCGTAGGGGAAGAAGGAGTTCTCGGGATCCACCCCGTGCTCGGGCGAGGATCCGAAGTAGGACACCATCACGTAGCGCTTCGCACCCGCGCGCTCGGCGGCGTCCATGGTGCGGATCGCCGCGTCGCGGTCGACCGCGCGGGTCCTGTCCGGGTTTCCGCCGCCGGCCCCGGCCGACCAGACGACCGCGTCGTGCCCCTCGATGAGCGTCGCGAGCGCTGCGACGTCGAGCTGCTCGACATCCGCGACGAGCGGCTCGGCCCCCGCGGCCCTCACGTCGTCCGCGTGCTCGGGGTTCCGGATCACCGCCGTCACCGAGTCGCCCCGCCCAGCCAGGATGGGCTCCGCGAGGAGAGCGATCTTGCCGTGTCCGCCGAAGAGAATGATACGAGCCATGCCGTCCACCCTACGCCGCTCCGCCGCTGCGTTCCAGGAGGTCGTCCGGGGCGCTCGCGCTCTCAGAGCCGCGGCGTGCGCGGCGGCTCCGTTCGCCGGGATCCCGTGGCCTCGAAGGCCGCCGCGAACTCGAGGAGCCGCGTGTCGTCGTAGGCTCGACCGGCGAAGGTGAGCCCCACCGGCATCCCGATGTCGGTCGTCGTGCCCATCGGCACCGTGACCGTCGGTATGCCGAGGTGCCTGGGGACGAGATTGCCGTTCGCCACCCACACCCCGTTGCGCCAGCCGAGGTCGGCGGAGGCCTCGTCGACGTCCATGTCGGCCGCTCCCACGTCGGCGACCGCGGGGAACACCACGGCGTCGAGACCGCGCTCGTCCATCCAATGCTCGAGATCGATGCGGCGCGTCTCCTCGAGGCCGCGCAGCCCCACCTCGAGGAGTGGGATCTCGTTCCAGGGTGTGATCCCTCGCTCGGCGATCCGGACGTACTCGTCCATCCCTGCGACGAGCTCGCCCTCGCGGTTCGGGAGCGTCCCGGGATCGTGCGGATAGATCTGCGGCCCGTCGACGTCCGCGAGGCGGTGCAGCGCCGGATCGCCGTTGGCGGCGAGGAAGTCGTCGAACGCCCAGGCGGTGAGGTCCCAGAGCTCGAGCGGCAGGAACTCGGGCGGCACGATCCCGCGGGTGAGGATCGTCGGCGCGCCCGGCCTGTCCCCCTCGTAGTTCGTGACGACCGGGAAATCGACCTCCACGACCTCCGCGCCCGCGGCCTCGAGGTCGCGGCGAGCCGCCTCCCAGAGTTCGACGATCGACTCGCGCGTGCGGATCGCCTCGCCCGTTGCGCCGCCGATGCCGCCGTCCGGGTTCGTTCCCGCCTCGGGATCGGCGTTGATGTACATCTTCGGCACGGCGAAGCGGCGGCCCGAGAGCTTGCGGCCCGCCGCGTCGCGATCGCGCGGGACGAGTTCCGTGTACGAGCCCGGGCGCACCTCGGAGGCGGCGGGGATCGGCACCCAGGGTTGGAGCCGCCACAGGTCCCCTCGGGTCTCGGGGTCGTCCGCGACGATCACGTCGAGCACCTCGAGCAGATCCGCCATCGTTCGGGCGTAGGGCACGACCACGTCCATGGTCGGGGTGAGCGGCCAGTTGCCGCGCACCGAGATGACGCCCCGGCTCGGCGTGTACGCGCAGAGGGCGTTGTTCGACGCGGGACCGCGACCGCTCGACCAGGTCTCCTCGGCGAGCCCGAAGGCCGCGAAGGACGCGGCGGTCGAGGTGCCCGCGCCGTTCGAGGATCCGGAGGCGAAGGGCGCCGTGAGGAACCCCGCGTTGTAGGGGCTCTCCGCGCGGCCGTAGACGCCGCGCTGCATGCCGCCGTTCGCCATGGGCGGCATGTTCGTCTTGCCGAGGCAGATCGCGCCGGCTGCGCGCAGCCGCTCCACCGTGAAGGCGTCGCGCCGGGCGACGAGATCCTTGAACGCCGGGCTGCCGGCGGCGGCGGTGAGTCCGCGCACGAGGTAGCTGTCCTTCGCCGTGTACGGGATCCCGTCGAGGGGCCCGAGGACCTCGCCGCGAGCTCGGCGTTCGTCCGACGCCCGAGCTTCGGCGAGCGCCTCGGGATTGCCCACGACGATGGAGTTGAGGGCCGTGCTCGTCCCGGGCCCGTCGTAGCACTCGATGCGGGCGAGATAGGCCTCGACGAGCTCGACTGCTGTGACTCGGCCCGTCTCGAGGGCTTCCCTGAGCTCGGCGATCCCGGCCTCCACGACGTCGATCATGCGTGCCCCTTCATGTGCGCCTTCTCGTGCGCGCCTTCGCGTACGGCGGCCTTCCCGCCCGGAACCGACCCTACCGCGCCCTTCCACCGGGGAGCCGCCGCTGCAAGACTGGTCTCATGGTCCGCCTCACCGCCGTCCTGGGAGACATCACCGAGCAGCACGTCGACGCGATCGTCAACGCCGCGAATACCGCGATGCGCGGCGGGGGCGGCGTCGACGGGGCGATCCACCGGGCCGGCGGCCCCGGGATCCTGCGCGACTGCGTGGAGCGCTTCCCCGACGGGCTCGCCACGGGCGACGCCGGCTGGACCGCCGCGGGCGAGCTCCCGGCGCGGTGGGTGATCCACACGGTCGGCCCGAACTGGAGGGCCGGTCAGCGCGAACGCTCGCTGCTCGAATCCTGCTACCGCCGGGC
The DNA here is from genome assembly GCA_031178565.1 of Leucobacter sp. Classification (GTDB taxonomy): domain Bacteria; phylum Actinomycetota; class Actinomycetes; order Actinomycetales; family Microbacteriaceae; genus Leucobacter. The sequence continues at coordinate 32,435 of JAPSIU010000003.1, forward strand.
GCTCGAGGTCGCCGACGAACTCGGGGCCCGCACGGTCGCCTTCCCGCTGATATCGGCCGGCTTCTACGGCTGGCCCCTCGAAGACGCGATCGAGGCCGCGGTCGACACGGTCCTCGCGTCTGAGGCCGGTGTCGAGGAGGCGGGGATCGCAGCCCGGGACGATGTCGTGCACGGCCTCGTGGAGGCGGCGATCCGCGCCCGGGGAGTTCGGGCGGATCAGAGGCGCCGCGACTGAGCGCAGATGGTTTTGCCGACGCGCCCCGGCCGGTGCCGCTCAGGTGCCGCAGTAGGTGATGAAGGGGCCGGAGCCGGGCGGCGCCGGGAGAGCGTAGCGTTCGAGGCCCTGGCGCTCCTCGAACGGGCGGGAGACGACGTCGAGGATCCGCTCGAACGGGCCGAGGTCGCCGGCGTTCGCGGCCTCGAGCGCCTCGTCGACGAGGTGGTTCCGCGGGATGTAGGCGGGATTCACGGAGTCCATGGCGTCGGAATCCGGCGACAACTCGCGCCACTGCCGGAACCAGCCGCCGAGCGCCCGTCCCTCGGGAAGGAGTTCGCGCAGCGAGGCCTCCCTCCCGCGCGCGGCCTCCGCGAGCGCGCGGAAGAAGCGCGTGTAGTCGACGCGCCCCTCCTGCAGGTCGCCCAGCAGTCCCGTCGCGATCTCCGTCACGATCTCGTCGTCGACGCGCTCGAGCATGCGGCCGGCGGCCCCGGCGGTCCCCGCTGGCCGCGGATCCCGCCGTCCGCCGAGACCGAGCTTCGCGCGCATGCCGGCGATCCAGGCCTCGTCGAAATCTCCCGTGAACCGCGAGAGCGCCCGCAGTGCGATCTCCTTCGCGGCGTCCTCCTCAGGAGCGAGCAGCGGCAGCAGCGTCTCGGCGAAACGCGTGAGGTTCCAGAGGATGATCCCCGGCTGATTGCCGTAGGCGTACCGACCCCGATGGTCGATCGAGCTGAACACGGACGCGGGATCGTAGGCGTCGATGAAGGCGCAGGGACCGTAGTCGATCGTCTCGCCCGAGATCGTCGTGTTGTCGGTGTTCATCACTCCGTGCACGAAGCCGACGAGCATCCACGAGGCGACCAGCTTCGCCTGAGCGCCGACCACCGCGCTCAGCAGTTCGGAGTAGGGATCCTCGACGTCCGCCAGGACTGGGTAGTGGCGGTCGATCGCGAAGTCGGCCAGCCGGCGCAGCAGCTCGAGATCCCCCGTCGAGCGGACGAGCTGGAACGTTCCGACGCGCAGGTGACTGGCGGCGATGCGCACCAGCACGGCGCC